>JBDHZJ010000015.1:0-16051 GCA_039811825.1 Propionicimonas sp. | reverse complement strand
AAACGAAAGCCCGGCTTTCTATTCTGGCAACTCGGGCGCCGGTTCGAAGCGTTCCGGATCCAGGCCGCGGATGAACGCCACCGCGAAGGCCAGCACGGGGATCACCAGCAGGGCGCCGACGATGCCGGCGATGGTGGCGCCGACGGCCAGCCCGAGCAGCACGGCGAGCGGGTGCAGCGACACGGCCCGGCCGAGCAGGATCGGTTGCAGGAAGTGCCCCTCCGCCTCCATCACGAACACGGTGATCGCCAGCATGATCAGCGCGCTCACCGGGCCGTAGGTGACCAGCGCGAGCGCGCAGGCCACCGTCCCGGCCAGCACCGCTCCGATCACGGGGACGAAGGCCGCCACGAACGTGAGGGCGAACAGGGCCCACGGCATCGGCAGGCCGAGCACCAGCGCGCCGATCAGGATGCCGAGGGCGTCCACGAGCGCGACCAGCACCTGGGCCCGCATGTACGACACCAGGGACGCCCAGCCGCGGTCGGCGGCGCGCCGGGTGGCGGTCAGGTAGTGGCGCGGCAGGAGCCGGGTGATCGAGGTCCAGATCGGGCGTCCGGAGGCCAGGAAGAAGAACGTCGCGATCAGCGCGATCGCGAGCCCGGCGAAGAAGTGGCCCACCCCGACGCCGGCGTGGGCGGCCGCGGCGGCCAGGTCGGCCCGGGACGCGTTCACCCAGTCGGTGAACTGGGCGAAGTAGGCGTCGAGCCGGGCCTGGTCGATGTGCAGCGGCCCGGTGGCCAGCCAGTTCAGAAGGGTGCCGAACCCGGCCAGCGCCTTGTCCCAGAGCTGGGGCCACTCCCTGGCGACCTGCGCACCGATCGCGGCGAGCACCCCGACCACGACCAGCACCATCGCCAGCAGGCACGCGGCCGCGGCCAGCGCCGGGTGCCACCGCCACCCGCGCAGCAGGCGGTTCAGCGGCGTCAGCAGCGCGGTCAGCAGCATGGCGACCGCGACCGGCACCGAGACCGCAGAGAAGTAGGTGAGCAGCCACCAGAGCAAGGCCACCACGCCGGCGACGACCAGGACGCGCCAGGACCAGTCGGCGGCGGTGAGCAGGCCGCGGGGAACCCGCGAACCGGGGTCGGGCTGCCTGCGGGGGCGGGGGCGGGGAGTGAGCATGCCGGAACCCTACCCAGCGCATCCCCGTCCGCGCCCCGGGGGTCCCCCGGACCCGTCCCCGGTTCAGCTTCGCTACAGCTACTTCGGTGTGCTACCCGTACTTGGGTAGCATCCTCAACTACGGGTAGCGAAGCGGGTGGACGGCAGTAGGGTGGCGGCCGTGAGGACGCCGCTGCCGGAACTGATCGCCCCCGACTGGGCCGAGGCGCTGGCTCCGGTCGCCGACCGGATCACGGCGATGGGCGACTTCCTGCGCGCTGAACTCGCCGCCGGCCGCGACTACCTGCCGGCGGGCCCGAACGTGCTGCGGGCGTTCACCCGTCCCCTGGCGGACGTGAAGGTGCTGATCGTGGGCCAGGACCCCTACCCCACCCGCGGACACCCCGTCGGCCTGTCCTTCTCGGTCGCGCCGGACGTGCGTCCGCTGCCGCGGAGCCTGGTGAACATCTACGCCGAACTCCAGTCCGACCTGGGCATCCCGCCCGCGGCGTCCGGCGACCTGACCCCGTGGTTCGGCCAGGGCGTGCTGTTGCTGAACCGGGTGCTCACCGTCCGTCCCGGCGCTCCCGGCTCGCACCGCGGCAAGGGCTGGGAGCAGGTCACCGAGCGCGCCATCGAGGCCCTGGCCGCCCGCGGCGGACCGCTGGTCGCCATCCTGTGGGGCCGGGACGCGCAGTCGCTCGGTACGCGGCTGGCCGGCGTCCCGCAGATCGCGTCGGCCCACCCCTCGCCGATGTCGGCGCACTCGGGCTTCTTCGGCTCGCGCCCGTTCAGCCGGGCGAACGCCGCGCTGCTCGACCAGGGCGGCACCCCGGTCGACTGGCGACTCGAAGCCCACAGCTGATCCACAGCCACCCCGGGCCGGACGCGGAATGCCGCGCCTGCGGGCAGCGTTGAGGCGGCATGTTCTTCACCAAGTCGACGATGATCACCCCCGAGCGTGCCCTGCCCGGACGCGAGCGCCCCGTCCTCACCCCAGGCACCAGCTTCCACGAGGTGCTCGGCACCCGCATCGACGAGGTGCCCGACGGCGCAGAGGTGGCCTATTTCGCGCTCGGCTGCTTCTGGGGCGCGGAGAAGCTGTTCTGGCAGCAGGACGGCGTGATCACCACCGCGGTGGGCTACCAGGGCGGGTACACGCCGAACCCCACCTACGAGGAGGTCTGCTCCGGGCACACCGGTCAGGCCGAGGCGGTCAAGGTCGTCTTCGATCCCACGCGGACGAGTTACGCCGCGCTGCTGACGGTGTTCCTGGAGAACCACGACCCCACCCAGGGAATGCGCCAGGGCAACGACCGCGGCACGCAGTACCGCTCGGCGATCTACCCGACCGGGCCCGAGCAGGAGGCCGCCGCCCGTGCGGCGATCACGGACTACCAGCCGAAGCTGAGCGGGGCCGGGTACGGCGAGATCACCACCGAGGTCGCCCCGGCCGGACCGTTCTACTACGCCGAGCGCTACCACCAGCAGTACCTCGACAAGAACCCGAACGGGTACTGCCCCGTCCACGCCACCGGCGTGACCTGCGGCTGAGCCGGGCCCCGTGCCCGATTGACCCGCCACGGGCCGCACCGGTTTACTGGCTCCGAGCCCGCAGGCGGTGAGGACCAATGACGGACGAGCCCGATCCCACGCGGCCCACGATGGCCGATGTCGGCCGTGCGGCCGGCGTCTCCCCCACCACGGTCTCGCTCGTCCTGAACGGCCGCGATACCAAAATCAGCGAAGCCACCAGGGCGCGCGTCCTCGCCGCCGTGGCCGAACTCGACTACCGGCCCAACCGCACCGCGCAGGGGCTCCGGCTCGGCACCACGAGCACGATCGGCTTCCTCACCGACGAGATCGCTATCGAGCCCTTCTCCGGCCCGATGATCGCCGGCATCCACGACCTCGCCTGGGAGCAGCGCTCGCTGTTGCTGATGGTGAACACCACCCGCAACGCCAGCCGGTTGCGCGCCGCGGTGGACGACCTCCTGGACCGGCGGGTGGACGCGCTGATCTTCGCCGCGATGGGCACCCGGCAGGTGGAGTTCCCGGACGTCCCGCCGACTACGCCGACCCTGCTGGTGAACGCCTTCACCGCGGACGAACGGCTGCCGGCCATCCTCCCCGACGAGATCGCCGGCGGACGGGCCGCGGTCGAGCACGTGCTGGCCCTGGGCCACCGGCGGATCGCGTTCGTCGCCGGGCGCGAGGCCGCGTGGGCCACCAAGACGCGGATCAGGGGCTACCGCGAGGGGCTGGAGGCGGCTGGCGTCGACCCGTCCCGGTGCCCGATCTACCTCGGCAACTACCGCATCGACAGCGGCTACGAGATCACCCTGAAGGCGATGCGCGGCAAGCACCGCCCCACCGCCCTGCTGATGGGCAACGACCAGATGGCCGCCGGCGCCTACATCGCCCTGGCCCGGATGGGCCTGCGGATCCCCGACGACGTGTCCGTGGTCGGCTACGACGACGAGCCACTGGCCGCGGACCTCTCCCCGGCGCTGACCACGGTGCGGATCCCCTTCTACGAGATGGGCCGGATCGCGGCCCAGCACACCCTCGACCGCACGGTCGGTGAACTGCCGTCGCGCACCTACGAGCCGTGCACGATCATCCACCGTTCCTCGACGAACCCTCCGCCCGGGGAGTGACGGGGGCAGAACCTCTACCTTGGCCGCCGCCGCCACGACCCCTAGTCTCGGCAGGCATGTGCCGCAACATCCACACCCTGCACAACTTCGACCCGCCGGCCAGCAGCGACGAGGTGCATGCCGCCGCGCTGCAGTACGTGCGCAAGATCGCCGGCACGACGCGTCCCTCCCGGGCCAACCAGGAGGCGTTCGAAGAGGCGGTGGACGCGATCGCGCACGCCACCGCGCACCTGCTGGAGCACCTGACCACGTCCGCGCCGCCGAAGAACCGGGAGGAAGAGGCGGCCAAGGCGCGGGCCCGCGCGGCGTCGCGCTACCCGGTCAGCGCCTGACTTCTCAACGAGCGCCACTGTTCCGGTCGAGCGCCCCTGCTCGAGCGGGAGCGTTCGACGGAAACGGTGGCGTTCGGCGGTGAGGGCCGCAGACACGAGCGCCACCGGATCGGCGGGAGACCGTGATGGTTCCACGCCGAGCCGATGGCGCTCGGACGGGCGGCGGCCAGTGACCTGTCGGGCCGGGTTCCCGTCCGCGACGCTGCGGCGCGGAAACCCGACGTCCTCAACCTGCAGCGGCCGCGAGTTTGTCCAACGCCTGCTCCCACTTGCGGGTGAGCGCGGCGGCGTCGAAGTAGTTGGGGATGTGCTCGTGCCGGATGTCGACCCGGGTGCCGTCGTCGGCGGCGACGAGGTCGACCTCGACGATCGTCTTCGGCGCCTCCTCCGCAGCGTGCCAGCTGAACCGGATCTGTTCCAGCGGGTGGAAGGAGCGGACGACTCCGTAGGTGCCGTCAGCCGCGTGCCAGCTGTCACCCTTGTCGCCGAGCTCGCCGCCGGCCCCGAGCAGGGCCTCGGCGCCCTCACGGGTCGCGAGCAACTTCCAGATTTCCTTGACGGGTTGGGACACCGACCGGCTGACAGTCACGGTGGTGTCCACAGGGTTCACGAGCGTGTCGCCCTGGCTCTGTTCGGTCATGAGATACCTCGTTCCACTCAGTGGTTCGAACCGTCCCCTCGGTGGGCCGGTACCGACACCCTACTCAGGATCACCGGCCATGGCAGGGGGTTCACGAAGCCAACTTCGAGACCTTTTCCCGCGCCCCCGCGTGTCGCTCCACGAGAGCAGCCGCAACACCCGATAGACATGGGCCCAAGGCCGGACCAGGTATGAGATGGTCCGGCTTTCACGTGTCCGAGCCTGTGTCGCGAGTGCCGGGTGGGACAGTTGGCAACAGCTGTGACAAGCGCCCAGAAATTCGTCCGGGAACTTCCCCCAAACCGCTTGCGCGGCCCTCTCGCCAGGCGTAGAAATATCCCTACGCGGATCGCGGAGCCGGACCCGAAAGGGACCGGAAACCGGGTCAGCGGCCGCACAGCAATCGCGGTTCTTCATCCGGCGGAGCGATCCGCAGGACGCCTCCGGGACGGGGGGCGGGGCCGGCGCGCTGAGTGGGTTCGGGGAGTGTCCCGCTCCGGACGACCTGAAGGCCGGACCAACTCATACTTGGTCCGGCCTTCGCCTTTCCCGCATCCCGAAATCCGCCGGTAACGGCCATCGGGTAGCGTGGGACGACCCCCGTCACACGAGGTCGCCCATCATGATCCCCGCCCAGGTTCGCCGCTGGCTGCACTGGACGCTGAGCGTCCCCGTGGTCTCCGTGGTGCTCCTCGCGCTCACGTGGGGACGAGATCCCGGCCCGGTGATCCTGGCCATCGAAGGCGTCTTCCTGGTCGGGTCGGTGCTCGCCGCCGTCCACCACGCCGAGGTCGTCGCCCACCGCGTGGGTGAGCCGTTCGGATCGCTGGTGCTGGCGATCGCCGTCACCGTGATCGAGGTCGCCCTGATCGTCACGCTGATGCTCGCCGGAAAGGGTGACACCTCCAGCCTGGCCCGCGACACCGTCTTCTCCGCGGTGATGCTGACCATGAACGGCATCGTCGGGCTCGCCCTCCTGGTCGGCGCGCGCCGCCACCACCAGGTGGTGTTCAACGCCGAGGGGACGGGTTCCGCGCTGGCCACCGTGATCACGCTCGCCGGGCTCACCCTGGTGCTACCTCGGTTCACCACCTCCGAACCCGGACCGGTGTTCAGCCCCGCCCAGCTGGCGTTCGCCGCGGTCGTCTCGCTGGCGCTCTACGGCCTGTTCGTGTTCACCCAGACCGTCCGGCACCGCGACTTCTTCCTGCCCACCCGCACCGACGGCGGCGTCCTGGACGCGGACGACCACGCCGACCCGCCGGGAAACGCGACGGCGCTGACCAGCCTCGGCATGCTGGTGGCGTCACTGGTCGCCGTGGTCGGGCTGACCAAGCTGGAGTCCCCGGCGATCGAGGCCGGCGTGGAGGCGCTCGGGTTCCCGCAGTCGTTCGTCGGCGTCGTGATCGCGACGCTGGTGCTGCTGCCGGAGTCGATCGCCGCGGTGAAGGCCGCCGCCCGGAACCGGGTGCAGACCAGCCTCAACCTGGCCTACGGCTCGGCGATGGCGTCGATCGGGCTGACCATCCCGACCATCGCGGTGGCCTCGATCTGGATGCCCGGGCCGCTCGCGCTCGGCCTCGAGCCGGTGCACATGGTGCTGCTGTTCCTGTCCGCGCTGATCGCCATCCTCACGGTCACCCCGGGTCGCGCCCGGACGCTGCAGGGCTGGGTGCACCTCGTGCTGCTGGCCGCGTTCCTGTTCCTGTCGATCGCACCCTGAGCGGACCTCACCAGTCGTGGCGGCCGGGCACGATCCGGGGGCTGCGCCGGTAGGCCGACACCGTCGGCTCCCCGTCCACCCAGAACCGCCACGGACGGCCCGCGGCGACGCTGACCCCCACGCGCGGCCCCGCGCGCACCGGGCCGGGCGGCTCGCCACGAACCAGGTCGAGCCCGCCGGAACCGAAGCTGCGGCCCGAGTCGGCGAGCGTCCAGCCCAGCGCGCGGCCCAGGTTGCCCGGCCCCCGGGCGAGCGCCACATCGGGCACCCCCGGGCGCCGCTCCCGCGCCAGCTCGAGCCCCGCGACCACCCGTCCCGCCCGCAGCAGCACCGCCGACCCGCCGCCGGCGGCGCCGCACACCACGTTGCCGCAGATGTGCAGCCCGTGGGACAGGTAGCAGTAGAGGGTGCCGGGCGGGCCGAACAGGTCCCGGGTGCGCGGACGCGGGCCCGGCCACGCGTGCGCCGCCGGGTCGTCGCTGCCCGCGTACGCCTCCACCTCGGTCAACCGGACGGCCACACCGCCGTCGCTGACCAGGGCCCCGACCAGCAGCGGAGCGAGGTCCGCCGCGGCGAGGGTCAGGTCGTACACGGCTCCAGTCTGCCCGTGCCGGGGCTCCGCGCTACCCTCGACCCGTGACCACGCGCCCCCGCCGCCTGCTCGTCCTGGGCTGGCTCTGCGGGATGCTCCTGGCCGGTTGCGGCACCACCACCCCCACGCCCACGCCGACCGCTTCCCCGACCGCGCTGGACTTCACCGTCCCGGACGCGGCGGTGGTGATGGTGAACCGCCTCCTCGCCGAGGCGGGCAGCGACAAGGTGCTCACCGTCGACATCACGAAGGACGCCGTCGAGGTGACCGTCCTCGACGAGGAGGAGCAGCCCGTCGCCTGGGCGTACCGGAACGGCGAGATCGGCGAGGTCGCCACCGACCAGCAGTACGTCGACCAGGCGACGTTCGACGTGAGCCGGTTCAACTTCTCGGACGTGGGCGCGCTGTTCCGCGCCGCGGCGGGCCAGTCGGGCTCGGCGCAGAACCAGACCCTGACCATCGTCGACTACTCCGGCGGCAACGTGACCATGTCCGTCTCGACGGTGCCGGAGTCGCGCACGGTGTTCTTCACCCCGAGCGGCGGGCTGCTGCCGGTGCTCAACTTCGACACCGAGGGCGGTATCGCCCAGGGCATCGCTGACACCGTGGGGGCACGCCTGAGCGTCTACTCGATCACGGTGGACGCCGGGCAGGGCGTCTGGGTCGACTACCCCGGCGCGCCGGACACGATCGTCCGGCGCACCCGGACGTCGAAGGTGCCGGTCACCACCAACGTGACCGCCCGCAGCGTCGACCTGCCCCTGTTCCCGGCCGCCAAGGTGAGCCCCGCCGCGATCTGGAAGGTGGTGGACGCGGCCCGCAGCGCCGGCGACCTGCCCGACGAGGGTGGCTGGAGCGTCGTGATCGACGACCGCCGCAACCTCGGCACGCCACGGATGTACTTCAGTTTCGGCACCCGGGTGGTCACCACCGACCTCGAGGGCAACGAGGTCATCGCCTGACCAGGGCGGCCCGCACCGGCTCGGGCGCACTGATCAGCACGTACTCGACGTTCCGCTCCGGCCCCGGCACGCCCACGCGGCGTCCATCGGGGTTGAACACGCCGAGCCGCTGCCCGATGTAGCGCCGCGTGTCGAACGCCAGCACCTCGACCGGGTGGCCGCGTGCGGCACACATCGAGACCAGGTCCGGCAGCGGCACGAAGCCCTCGTTGTTGAACGACACCACCACCGTGTCGGCCCGCACCTGCGCGATCACCGCGGCCAGGGCCTCCGGCATCGTGCGCCGGGAGTTGAACGCGCTGCGGGTGGCGGCGTCGCGGGCGTCCACCCGCTTGCACGCGACGCCGTAGTGCTCGGGGTCGTCCCAGCGCACCAGCGTCTCCCAGACGTGGTAGTTCGTGAAGTAGCGGTGCTGGTTGTAGGGCGGATCGAGGTAGGCCAGGTCGACCGGGTCGAGGGTCGCGGCCAGCGCGAGCGCGTCCCCCCGGATCGCCCGGCCCGTGCCCGGGGTGAGCTCGGGAGCGGCCAGCCGGAGCGGACGCAGCGCCCGCGGCGCCCAGTCCTTCAGGTAGGCCATCTGCAGCCCGACGGTCGAGTCGACCCGGTCGGCGGCCTCGAGCAGCGCCGTGAGCAGCACCGGACGCAGCGGGTGGTCGCCGTAGAGGTCGTCGATGCCCTGCCGGATCGCGTCGATCCGCACCCCGTTGTCCGGGTGGAAGTAGCGGGCCTGCTCGCAGAACACCTCGGTGACGTAGCCGCGCCGGTCGGGCAGCGCCTGCAGCCGGGCGAGCGCCTCGGCGAGTTCGGCGGCGTCGACCTGCGCCGCGTCCGTGACGACGTAGGCCTGGGCGAGCACCTCCGAGTACGCCGCGGTGTCCACACACGTCGGGACGCCCCCGCGACGACAGAACTCCTGCGCCACCCGCGTGGTACCGGTGAACAGGTCCAGGGCGCTGACCGCTCCCGCTGCGGAGAACAGCCGACCCAGTTCGCCGACCAGGCGGCGCTTCGACCCCAGGTACTTGATCAACCCAGGGCGCTCGCCGCGAAGGTGTTGCACTGGCCGGGGTCCCCGGAGTTGAAGCCGGTGGCGAGCCACTTCTTGCGCATGGCGGCCGATCCGTGCGTCCACGACTCGGGCGAGACCGACCCGGTCGACTTCATCTGGATCCGGTCGTCGCCGACGGCCAGGGCGGCGTCCACGGCCCGGTCGAGGTCGTCCCGGGTGACCTTGCGGATCGGCGAGTCCGGATCTGCGGTGGCGTTCGCCAGCCACGCGCCGGCGTAGCAGTCGGCCTGCAGTTCGAGCCGCACCTGCGCCGACTTCGGGCCGGTGCTGTTGCCGGATGCCTGTGCCCTGGCCAGCACTCCGGTCAGGTCGGAGATGTGGTGGCCGTACTCGTGGGCGAGCACGTAGGCCTCGGCGGCGTCCCCGCCCTGCGCGCCGAGCTGGCCCTCCAGCATGGTGTCGAAGAAGCTGTCGTCGAGGTAGACGACCTTGTCGGCCGGGCAGTAGAACGGGCCAACCTGCGAGGTGGCCGTGCCGCAGCCGGTGGCGATCTGGCCGGAGAAGATCTGGGTCTCGGTCGGCTCGTAGCCGGCGTAGACGTCTGCCCAGTAGGCCTGGATCGAGTTGGTGTAGGCGACGAAGCGGCAGTCGCGGTTCTTCGAGATGTCGGCACCCGAGGTGCACTGCGCGTAGGGGTCCGGGCCGCCGGTCGGCCCGGCGTCCGACGTGGTGCCGCCGCCCAGCAGCCCCGGGTCGATGCCCAGCACCAGGGCCACGATCAGCACGAGGAGCCCGGCGCCCCCGCCGATCGCCATGGTGGTGCCCCGGCGTCCGCCACGGACCTGCGACGGGTCAAGCCTCGCGTTCTCGTTGTACTGCACGCTCACCTCCGCTGGCTCGGGCAACCGAAGCATAGCCAGCAGGACCGGTTACCAGTCGGTTACCGGGCGGGGAGGCGGCTTGGTTCGGCACTCCCCCGGGGTCATGATGGACCGATGCGGATCATCGGGGTCGAGGTGGCCGGGGGCACCCCGGTCTTCACCGGACCCCTGCCGCACGGCGCGGACCCGCACCGGCTCGCGTGGGAGCTCGGCTACCGGATCGTCCGGCCACTGTCGGCCACCGGCAGCGCGCCGGACCTCACCCTCACCGTCCAGGTCGGGCGGCACGGACGCAGCGCCGACCTGCAGGAGCCGAGGACCCGCTCGATCGACCCCGATCTCGACCTGGCCGTCGAACCGGAGCCGGTCGTACGACAGCGGCTGGCCGCGTACGGCATCGTGCTGTCCGGACGCGGCCTGCTCGCCACCCAGTTCTCCGACCGCACCGCCGTGCCCGGCCTGTGGGGGCTGCCCGGGGGCGGGATCGACCCTGGCGAGAGCCCGAGCCAGGCGCTGATCCGCGAGATCGCGGAGGAGACCGGCCAGGAGCCGGAGATCTCGCACCTGCTCGACGTGCAGACCGACCACTGGATCGGCCGCTCCCCTTCCCGGGTCGTGGAGGACTTCCACGCGGTCCGGATCATCTACGCGGCCAGCTGTGCCGCACCGACCGACCCGGTGGTGCACGACGAGGGCGGCACCACGGCGGCCGCGGTCTGGGTGCCGCTGGACCGCTGGGCGCGGATGGCGTGGTCGACCGGCGCCCGCGTCCTGCTCGACCGCCACCTGCGCGACCTCGTCCACTCCGGTCTGGTCCCGCGCTGACGCGCGTCCGTCCGAGGAGTTATCCACAACTTCTGTCCCAGGGGGTTCCCGAAGGGCATGGCCGGGCTCCACGCTGGGACGATGCGCACGCCCCACCCCTGGATCCTGCCGACGCAACCAGCGACGCGCGCACTGCTCGTGGCGAGCGGAGCGAGCGTCGCGATGATCGAGACCCGATTGCGCTGCGGCGACCTGATCCGCCTGCGGCAGGGGGTCTACCTCGCCGCGGCCGCCTGGCCGGACGACCCGGCCGCCCAGCACCTCATGCTTGCCCGCGCCGAGCTGGTGATGAATCCCCTCGCGGTCATGTCGCACGCGAGTGCGGCGATCGCGTGGGGGCTGCCCTCTCCCGGGTTCGGTGCCTGGCACCTCGCACCGGTATCGGTCACTGTGCCCGCGGGGAGTGGCCGTCGATCTCGCCGGACGCGAGCCGACCACCACGTGATGAGGCTGGCGGCCGCGCAGGTCACCCGGGACGCCGAGGGCTACCCGCTGACGACGGTCGCCCGCACAGCGGTCGACCTGGCCGAAGGCCTGGAGCTCCCCGGCCAACTGGTCCTGCTGGACGCTGCCTCACGGTTGCTGTGCGCGTCCTTCGTCACCCGCCCCCGGCGCAGCGACTACGCGAACCAGCGGCTTGCCGACGCGGCCCGGGACCAACTCCGCGTGGCAGCAGCAGGGCGCCATCGGGGCCTCCCGTTCGCCATCGACCGGGCAAACCCCGCGAGGGAGTCCCCGGCCGAATCGTTGTCGGCCGGCCACTTCGAACTCGCCGGACTTCCACGGCCGGTCTGTCAGCCCCGGATGGAGACCCACCTGGGGGTCGTCTACCCGGATTTCTGGTGGCCGGAGCAGAACCTGATCGGCGAGTGCGACGGGGCGGTCAAGTACGAGGACGCGAACGCCTACGCGATGGAGAAGGAACGCGAGCAGGCACTCCGTGATCTCGGCCACGGGGTCGTGCGCTGGCTCGCCAAGGAGATCATGGCCCGGCCGCAGGTCGTGGTCGACAGGGTGTCCCGCGATCTGGGGCTGTGACCCACGATTGTCGGGTTATCAGCTCGTGCGGAGCAGCCTGAGGAAGCCTGACCCACTTTTATCGGGTTCTGGAGTCGTCCGCGGACCCCATAGCCCTACAAAAGTGGGTTGGTCCGCCGACAGACCCGAGAGGCCCCGGGATAACCCGACAATTGTGGGTCGCGCATGGCAAGGGCCCCGGCGATCACCCGCCGGGGCCCTCAGCTCAGGGGTTACCGCCGGAAGTACGACAGCAGCCGGAGCAGCTCGATGTAGAGCCAGACCATCGTCACGGTGAGGCCGAACGCACCCCGCCACGACTCCGACGACGGGGCGCCCATCGCGACGCCCTGCTCGATGAAGTCGAAGTCGAGGATCAGGTTGAACACCGCCAGGCCGACGCCGATCGCCGAGGCGATCAGGGCGATCACCGTCAGGTTGCCGGCCTGGATGAACGCCATGCCGAAGAACGAGAGGACGAAGTTGATCAGGAGCACGCCCGCGTAGGCCATGGTGCCGATCAGCACCATCTTGCGGAACTTGCTGGTGACCCGGATCCGGAAGAGCTTGTAGACGGCCAGCGTCATGCCCGCGGCCACGAAGGTGCCGATCACGGCCGGCATCACGATGCCCGGGTACATGTACTCGAACACCTTGCTGACCGCACCGAGGAACACGCCCTCGATCGCGGCGTAGGCCAGCACGAACGCGGGGTTCACCCGGCGCCGGAAGCTGACCAGCATCACCACGCCGAAGGCGACCAGGCCGGACACGATCCAGATCGGCATCAGCAGGGAGTCCGGCAGGAACATGTAGCTCAGCGTCGCCGTGGCGATCACCGTGCCGAGCGTGATCGCGGTCTTCGTGATCACGTCGTCGATCGTCATCCGCCCGGCCACCGGTGCCTGCGGCTGGAACTGCTGGGCGTTCGCGTCGGTGTAGCCGTAGGGCTGTCCCGGCACCTGGCCGGGCTGGGCGTACGGGGTGGACGCGTTCGGCTGACCCTGGTACTGGCCGTACTGGGTCTGCTGGGCCGGTTCCACCTGCCACGCGTCGGGCCGGGAAAGGACCGGGTTGCTGCTGCGCATCTGCTGCTTTCCTCCTTGGCTGGCGACGGCTCCCGCCGTCGTCGGATCTCCATGGTAGATAACTCCGCTGAGGGGTTGCTGTGTTCCACCCTGACCGAACCCTGATCCGCGACCCTGAATCCCGGTTGCCGGGGGGTCTCCGCGCGCCTCGGACACCTGCGCCCGTCCGACCCGTAGAACGGGGGCATGGCCCGCCAAGAGCTGAAGAACACCGCCTACGAGATCTTCGTCGGCCTGCTGTCGCTGGTCTCGATCCTGAACATCGCACTCCTGTACGCCTACCGGGACGACCCGGCGATCCTCCAGATCCTGGTCGTGATGGACGGGCTGTTCAGCGTCATCTTCATCGGCGACTTCGTGTACCGCTTCGCCACCGCGTCGTCGGGGTGGGCGTACTTCTTCCGCCAGTTCGGGTGGGCGGACCTGCTGGCCAGCCTGCCGCTGCCGAACCTGAAGCTCCTGCGCCTGTTCCGGGTGTTCCGGGTCGTGCGGCTCCTGCGCCGCGTCGGGTGGCGGACGTTCGTGCGGACCCTGGTCAAGGATCGGGCCGGCGGCACGCTGCTCACCCTGTTGCTCATGGGCGTGCTGGTGATGGAGTTCGGCAGCATGGGCATGCTGGCCATCGAGCAGAACGCGGACGGGGCGAACATCACCACCGGCACCGACGCCCTCTGGTACACGCTGGTCACGATCTCGACCGTGGGCTACGGCGACCACTACCCCGTCACCCGGAGCGGCCAGATGCTCGGCACGATCGTGATCATCGTGGGCGTCGGCATCTTCGGCACGTTCACGGGCTACCTGGCGAACTTCTTCCTCGCCCCGAAGCACGACGAGCCCGATCCGGACGCCCCCGCCGCGGTCTTCCCCGAGCAGGTGGGCGTGCAGGCGAGCCAGGCCGCGCAGCTGCGCGTCCTGCTGAGGCAGTCCGAGGCCACCGTCGCCGAACTGCGCCGGATGCTGGCCGAGAGCCGCGAGGAGGGCGAGCCGGGGACGTCGGGCTAGCCGGCAAAGGGCGTCCGCGCGTCGGCGGGCCGGGTGGCGACGGCAAACCCCCGGAGCACCTCGAGATCGCCGTGGGCCTTGGCCAGCCGCTCACCTCGACGGCCGTGGTCATGCCGGCCCACTCCGCTCGGCGTCCTCGATCGCCCGGACGAGGCGGGCCCGCTCCTTGTCGATCCACTCCTGGCCGGCGTAGGCCTGCGCGAACGCCTCCGCGAACTCCACCGGGTCGTCGCCGACGATCTCGCGCAAGGGCGTCCCGTCGGCGGCCGCGCGCTCCCACAGGTCGGTGAAGTCGCTCATCATCTGCAGGGTGGTCTCGCCGTCCACGACGCCCGCGTAGTACATGAAGTACCGCTGGAACGCCTTCGCGGAACTCGCGTACGACTCCGGCAGGGCCTCGAGACGGGCCTTGTACTCCCGGTACCGCTTCTTCTCCGCCAGCGAGCCGGTGACCAGCTCGAGCCACTTCGCAGCCACTATCGATCCTCTCCCCGGAGCTGCTCCAGCCGTTCGGCGAGGAAGCCCCATGTCGTCCAGAACTCCGCGAGGTCGCTGCGACCCCGGGCGTTGAGCGTGTACACCTTGCGTGGCGGCCCCTTCTCCGAGGGGACCTTCTCCACGTCCACGAGCCCGCGCTGCTCGATCCTGACCAGCAGTGCGTAGACCGTGCCCTCCGCGATGTCGGCGAAGCCCTGCTCGCGCAGCCACGCGGTGATCTCGTAGCCGTACGCCGGCCGGGCGGCGAGGAAGGCGAGCACGATGCCCTCCAGGGTGCCCTTGAGCAGCTCGGTCATCTGCTTGCCCACCGCAACCCCCAACTACTCAGCGTCACTGACTACTGGTACATAGTAACAGTGAATAGTGCGGATGCAGGCTGGGTACGTCACCGGCTCGGGCGCGACGCGGTCGGCGGGTCAGCTCCTCGTGATGTAGATACCGCCCGCAACGACGAGCATGAGCACCATGGCGAGCGCGATGGCGACAGCGATCCAGCCGATCACCACCGCAGCCTTGGCCATGCCTGCGCCACGTTCGCCGGTGCGCTTGATCTGGGACAGCGCGATGTAGCCGAAGACCAGTCCGAGGATGCCGGTGAACCACACCGTGACGATGGCCAGGATGGCGAAGACATTCGTGCGATCGGCCGCCGGTGGGGTCGCCTCGTTCGCGACCGGTCGGGGGTTGCTCATACGGCCAACCTATCCCGGCGGCTTCGCAGGGGAACGTACTATCGGCCATCGACGTCGGTCCGACTATCGTGCCAGCGGGCCGATCCGGAGGTTCAGAATGGTGTTGTTCCGGTGCACCGGACCCGCCGAAAGGACCGACGGGCACCGGGACTTCGCCCACATCGCTGAATGGAGTCCACTGCAATGAGCGGTTCCACCGTCAGCCGGCCGACCGGCCGGGGCCTCGCCTACACCGCGCTCGGCCTGGGCATCGCCACCGCCTGGGTCACCGTCTGGGGCGTCTTGGTCGCATCCGCCGCAACCGGGAAGGCCGTGCTCGCGATCAGCGCCTTCATCCTCGTCCTCGTCGGCGGCCTCGCCCTGGCCACAGTCATCGTCGGTGTCCTTGCGCTGCGCAGGAGCGAGGCCCGCGGGGCCGCCGCCGCAGGCCTCATCCTCATCGCCGTCACGTTGGTCGGACTTCTCATCGCCGTGCTCACCGGCGCGATCTGACCCGTCGCCCGCGACACACCGTTCAGCCGGCGGCGTGGGCGACCGTGCCGCCGAGCCCCTGCCGGTCGCCGCGTTTCGCGATCCCGGTGAAGTGCTCCCCGAGTTCGTGGGCATCGATCCGCGCGAGGAGCTCCGCGCGGAGTTCGAGGAGCGGGGCGTCACGGGCATCACTGAGGTCGGAGACCAGGTCATCGACCAGCGCCACGAGCCGCCGGGTTACCTGGGGCTGGCCGGACCCGCACAGGATGACCTCGAGCAGGGCCAGCGTGACCACATCGGGCCAGGCCGGTGCCCTGATCACGACTTCCGCGCGGCCCTCCCGCAGACGCCGCGTGCCGAGGGGTTGGGCGGCCGCGACCCGGAGCACCCCTTCGATCTCGTCGAGGGCTCGCACCGCAGTGGTGGGGTCGTTGATGCCGGGCGACAGTGCCCGGATGGCCACGTCCGCGAGGAGCCGGAGGGCGTAGAACGGGTCGTAGCGCAGCGAGCGCTCCTTGTCGATGATCACGCCGCGCCGCAGTGCCCGTGACA
>JBDHZJ010000014.1:0-16135 GCA_039811825.1 Propionicimonas sp. | reverse complement strand
GCCTCGTAGTCGGGCGCGGGCAGCGCGGCGTCCACGTCCTCGACCAGCAGCTTCACCGCGCGCTCGGCGCCGTCCAGGGCGACCACCAGAGCCAGTTCGGCGGCGGGAACGTCGGTGGAGTCCGGGGTGATCTCCACCTCGGTCCGCGAGCGGACGTCCACCAGCCGCGCCAGCGACCGGGACCAGAGGATGTCGCCGCCGAGCGTGCGCAACTCGACGGTGCCGGTGGCGACCCAGTCGGTGGTGCCGTCGTTGACCAGCACCGCGCGCCAGCCGCCCGCGTCGCGCTGCAGCGTGACCAGGCGGTCAGCGTAGGCCGAGCGGACGGCGTACCACAGCGGCTTGCGGCGGGCGACCGGCTCCCCCGCGGCATTCGTGCCCAGGTCGAGGGCCGCCCAGGAGGTGACCGGCCAGCAGTCGTTGAGCTGCCACACGATCGAACCGAGGCAGCGGCCGCGCAGCGAGCGCCAGCGCTCGATGCCGTAGCGCACCGCGCGGGCCTGCTGCAGCTGCATCGCGAACAGCCAATCGTCGAAGTCGCCGGGGCCCTCGCCGGGGGCCGGCAGGTGGCCCTGGATGCCCCGGTTGAGCTTGTCGTTGCCACCGGCTGCCTTCTGGTGGACCAGCATCGCCGCGGAGGTGGCGCTGCGGTCGGCCGGCTCGAGCGTCTGCGCCCAGGTGGCCCAGGTGGCCGGGCCCTGGTAGCCGAACTCGGAGACGAAGCGCGGCGAGTAGTCGTCGTAGCCGGTGTAGTCGCGCTCGTTCCACACGTCCCAGATGTGCACGCACCCGTGGTTCATGTCGTTGGGGTGGAGGTCGTTGCCCGCGCCCGACGACGGGCTGCCCGGCCAGTAGGGACGGCTCGGGTCGAGCTCGGCGACGATGCGCGGCAGCATCTCGTAGTAGTACCCGGCACCCCAGGTCTTCCCGTCCAGCTGGTCGGCCCAGTTCCAGTCGTGGAAGCCCCAGATGCACTCGTTGTTGCCGTTCCACAGCACCAGCGAGGGGTGGGCGGACAGGCGCACCACGTTGTCACGGGCCTCGGCCTCCACCTCGAGGGCGAGCGCCTCGTCCTCCGGGTAGGCGGCGCAGGCCAGGCAGAAGTCCTGCCAGACCAGCACGCCGAGCTCGTCGCACGCGTCGTAGAAGCCCTGCTGCTCGTAGATGCCGCCGCCCCAGATCCGGAGCATGTCGATGCCGGCGTCCTTCGCCTGCTGCACCCGCTCGCGGTAGCGCTCGGGCGTGACCCGGCTGGGGAAGCAGTCGTCCGGGATCCAGTCCATGCCGCGGGCGAACAGCTGGACGCCGTTCAGCCGGAACCCGAAGGTGGCACCGTTGCCGTCGGCGTCCGGGGTGGTGTCGAGCTCGACGGTGCGGAAGCCGGTGCGCCGCTCGACGCGGTCGAGCACCTGCTGCTCGTCGTGGAAGGTGACCTCGACCTCGTAGAGCGGCTGCTCGCCCAGGCTGTGCGGCCACCAGGGGGCGACGTCGCTCATCGTCAGTTCGGCCTCGGCCCAGTCCTCGTCGGCGGCGACGCCGACCTCGGCGTACTCCTCGCCGCGCCGGACCCGGACGGTGAGGGCGGCGAAGCGGCTGCCTCCGGCGATCTGGACGTGGACGCGCAGCCGGCCGTCCCAGCTGCCGGAGGCGTTCTGGGTGGCCGTGCCGAAGACGGCGACGTCGGCGATCCGGGCGCGGTTCCAGGAGCGCAGCCCGATCGTCTTCCAGATGCCCGCCGTGATCAGGCGGGGGCCCCAGTCCCAGCCGAAGTTGCAGGCCATCTTGCGGACCAGGTTGTAGGGGTCGCGCTCGACGTGGATGCGCTCGCCCACCTGCGCCGCCATCGCGGTGGTGTACTCCAGCACCGGCGAGAACACGACCTCGATCACGTTCGGGCCCGGCTGCAGGCGGCCGTCGGCACCGAAGGCGTTGCGGCGGTGCATGTTCACCGAGCGGCCCAGCGAGACGCCGTTGCAGAAGACCTCGGCGACGGTGTCCAGGCCGTCGCAGAGCAGGTCGCAGTGCGTGTTCGCGAGTTCGGGCGCGTCGGGTGCGAGGTCGAACTCGCCGCGGTAGGTCCAGGCCTGCTCCCCCACCCAGTGTTGGTCGGCCTCGTTCGTGCCGAGGTAGGGATCGTCGATCAGGCCAGCGGCCAGCAGGTCGGTGTGGACGACGCCGGGCACCGTGGCCGGGATGCCGGCGGCGAGTTGCTCCCGCAGGGGTTCGGGCACCGATTTCCAGCCGCTACCCGCTGTATCCGCGCGGACGGTCCAGCGCGCACCCGACAGGTCCAGCCAGCCCTGCTCCACGAAGTCCTCCTCGACCCCTGCTCCTCGACGAGCGGCCCGGACCTGCCCGGGCCCCAGCAATGGCCGCGCTCTCATCCCGCGGTGGGACGTACGTTAGCACCGACCGCAAACGCTCTCATAAGAGTTGGCAGAGCCGTGCTCGGATCGTTACCAGTCCGAGACCTTGCCGCCGGGGCACGCACAACGTTTCACTCGCACGCTGCCGCAGGCGCCCCTTCGCGCACGGCAGTCAGCGTCGATCCGGTCGGCTCCGGCCGGCGTCGAGTTCACGTCCAGCATGCGGACCTCCCGGCCCGCATCGCGGATGTCAGGAGGCGCTGGGGCCCTCGTCGGTGGACTGCGGAGAGGCCTGCGGCTCGGGCGCCGGCGCCGGCGCGGCCGCGGGCGGGGTGGCGGCCGGCGGCTCCACCGCGGCGGGGCTCTTCGTCTCCTCCTTGAACTCGCGGATCGCCTGGCCCGCGCTCTTGCCGAACCCGGCGAGCTTCGTCCCGCCGAACAGCACCAGCGCAACCACCGCGAGGATGACCCATTCCCAACCGCCCAGACTTGGCATGAAAGCACTCCTTAGCTCTTCAGGGCTCGTTCAATTCCTACCCCGTGCCCGCAAGCCCGGGCTCCTCACGGAGTATCTTCCACCCCACACGCCGATTCGGCACGCCGGGCACGTCGTTCGCGCTCATCTGTGAGATCGCTCTCATAGACTGCCACACAACACCGACCAGGGAGGAACCATGGAGCAGGGCGCCCGGAAGCTGCGTCCGGGACAGCGCGCGCAGCTGTTCACCTACGACGTCGCCGAGGCCACCAGCACCCTGGTCACCGAGTCGGCCACCCTGTTGTTCGAGGCGCCGAACTGGACCCCGGACGGGCACTGGCTGATCGTGAACGCGGACGGTGTGCTGCACCGCGTCCCTGCCGGCGGCGGCGCGCCGGAGCCGATCGAGGTGCCGGGCCTGCCGCTGGTCAACAACGACCACGTGCTCTCCCCGGACGGGCGCACCGCCTACGTGTCCGGCTTCGACGGGCACCTGCACGCGGTCGACCTGGCCACGCGGGCCCACCGGCGGGTCTCGAACGACCACCCGGACTTTGTGCACTTCCTGCACGGGGTCTCCCCGGACGGGGCGCTGCTCGCCTACATCGGCATGGACCTGCTCCCGGACGGCGTGCGCACCAACGTCTACACGGTTCCGGCGGCCGGCGGCGCGGACGTGCAGCTCACCGACGACGGGTTCCCCGACGACGGCGCGGAGTTCAGCCCGGACGGGGCGTGGGTGTGGTTCAACTCCGAGCGCGGCTCGACGACGCCCGGGCACGCCCAGCTGTTCCGGATGCGTCCGGACGGGTCGGAGATCGAGCAACTCACGTTCGACGAACGGGTGAACTGGTTCCCGCACGTCTCCCCCGACGGCACCCGGGTCGTCTACCTCAGCTTCCCCCCGGGGACCCTGGGCCACCCGGCGGACCTGGACGTGGTGATCCGCCTGCTCGGCCCGGACGGGACGGCGACGGACCTCGTCCACCTCTTCGGCGGCCAGGGCACGCTCAACGTCGCCGGCTGGGCTCCCGACAGCACCCGGTTCGCCTACGTGGCCTACCCGCTGAAGTGACGCGAACAGGAACCGTCCCCATTCCACGTCGCGGGGACGGTTCCTTTTCGCGTCGCCACGCCCGGCCGGCGTTAGGCTCTGGCCCACCGACGAGAGGACCCCGATGAAGCTGCAGGACTTCCCGCGTCACCCGCTCACCTTCGGGCCCAGCCCCGTGCACCACCTCGAACGGCTCAGCCGGCACCTCGGCGGTGCGCAGGTGTGGGCCAAGCGGGAGGACGTCAGCAGCGGTCTCGCCTTCGGCGGCAACAAGGTGCGCAAGCTGGAGTACATCGTCCCCGACGTCCTCGCCAGCGGGGCCGACACCCTGGTCTCGATCGGCGGCTACCAGTCGAACCACACCCGGCAGGTCGCCGCGGTCGCGGCCCACCTCGGCCTCAAGTGCCGGCTCGTCCAGGAGCACTGGGTGCCCTGGGAGGACCCGGTGAACGACCGGGTCGGGAACATCCTGCTGTCGCGGATGATGGGTGCGGACTCCCGGCTCGATCCGGCCGGCTTCGACATCGGCATCCGCGACTCGTGGAAGGACGCGCTCGCCGAGGTGGAGGCCGCCGGCGGGAAGCCCTACCCGATCCCGGCCGGTGCGTCCGAGCACCGGCTCGGCGGGCTCGGGTTCGCGAACTGGGCGTTCGAGGTGGCCGAGCAGGAGGAGCAGCTCGGCGTCCGCTTCGACACGATCGTCGTGTGCACGGTGACCGGCTCGACGCACGCGGGCATGATCGCCGGGTTCGCCGCGCTGGAGGACCTCACCGGGGTGAAGCGGCGCGTCCTCGGCATCGACGCGTCCGCCACCCTCGAACAGACCCGCGACCAGGTGGGACGCATCGCGCGGCACACCGCTGAGCTGATCGAGCTCGGACGCGACCTGCGCGACGACGAGATCACCGTGCTGGAGGGGTGGGCGGGCGACGCCTACGGCATCCCGGTCGACTCGACGATGGAGGCGATCCGGCTCGGCGCCCAGCTGGAGGCGATGATCACCGACCCGGTGTACGAGGGCAAGTCCCTGGCGGGCCTGGTCGACCTGGTCTCCTCCGGCGAGATCCCGCGCGACTCCACCGTCCTCTACGCCCACCTGGGCGGCCAGCCCGCGATCAACGCCTACCACCGGCTCTGGCCCTGAACCGGAAAGGAACCGTCCCCATTTCGCGTCGCGACGTGAATCGGGGACGGTTCCTTTCCGGTTCACGGGGACGGTTCCTTTCCGGTTCAGTAGTTCCGCAGGTGCGGCAGTAGGCTGCGTTCCATGACGCAGTTGCGGATCAGCAGGGCGGCGGCACTCATCGGGGTCAGCGACGACACCGTGCGGCGCTGGGTCGATGGCGGACGGCTCGCGATGAGCCTGGACTCCTCGAACCGGCAGGTGGTCGACGGCGCCGACCTGGCCCGGATCGCGCAGGAGGAGGCCGCCGGCAGCAGGGACGCACTGGACGCCGGCGCCGGCGCGCGCAGCGCCCGCAACCACTTCACCGGACTGGTCACCAGGGTGCTCTCCGACCCGGTGATGTCCCAGGTCGAGCTGCAGTGCGGGCCGTTCCGGGTGGTCTCGCTGATCTCGACCGAGGCCGTCCGCGAACTCGGCCTCGAGCCCGGCTCGGTCGCGACCGCCGTGGTGAAGGCGACCAACGTGGCGGTCGAGGCGCGCCAGTGACGGCCCGTGGCCTGGCCGCGACACTCGCGTCCGTCCTGCTGGTGGCCGCCGGGTGCGCGTCCCCGCAGGGCCGGCACCAGGAGCTGGTCGTGTACGCGGCCTCGTCCCTGAACTCCGTCCTCACCGAACTCGGCACCGAGTTCGGGGCCGACCACCCCGGCGTGGCCGTGAAGTTCTCCTTCGACGGCTCCGCCACCCTGGTCGACCAGCTCGCCGCCGGCGCGCCGGCCGACGTGCTCGCCACCGCCGACCGGCCGAACATGGCCAGGGCCGTCACGGCCGGCCTGGTCAGCGGCACCCCGCAGGTGTTCACCACCAACGTGCTCACCCTGATCGTGCCGACCGGCAACCCCGCCGGCATCACCGGGCTGGACGCCTCCCTCGACGGCACCAAGCTGATCGTGTGCGCCGACGGCGTGCCGTGCGGGTCGGCCACGACGAAGCTGGCCGGAATCCTCGGCGTCACGCTGCACCCGGTCTCGGAGGAGACGAAGGTGACCGACGTGCGCGCCAAGGTCGAGACCGGGCAGGCGGACGCGGGCATCGTCTACACCACGGACGCGAAGGCCGCGGGCGACAAGGTCGAGACGATCCCGATCCCGCGCGCCGACGAGGCCCGCAACGACTACCTGATCGGCGTGCCGGCCGCCGCCACGCAGCCCGACCTCGCCCGGGAGTTCATCGCGTTCGTCACCGGCGATCGCGGCCGGGAGGTGCTCGCTGCCGCCGGGTTCGGCGGGTGAGGCCGTGATCCGTCCCGCACTGCCCCGCTGGGTCGCCGTCCCCGCCCTCGCGGCGGCGGTCTTCCTCGCCGTCCCGCTGCTGGCGGTGCTGGCGCGGGTGCCGTGGTCGCAGCTGCCCGCCCTGCTGGCCACCCCGTCGGCCACCGACGCCCTGTGGCTGAGCCTGCGCACCTGCACGCTGACCACCCTGCTGTCGCTCGTGCTCGGCCTGCCGCTGGCGCTGGTGCTGTCCCGGGGCCGGGGCCGGTGGGCCGCGCTCGGACGGCTGCTGGCCACCGTGCCGATGGTGCTCCCGCCCGTGGTCGCCGGCCTGGCCCTGCTCGTGGCGCTGGGCCGGCGCTCCTGGCTGGGCGGCGCGCTGGCGTCCGCGGGCATCGACCTGGCGTTCACCACCGCGGCCGTCGTGGTCGCGCAGACGTTCGTCGCGATGCCCTACCTGGTCGTCTCCGTCGAGGGGGCGCTGCGCTCGGCCCGGGACCGATACGAAGTGGTCGCGGCCACGCTCGGCGCCCGGCCCACCACCGTGCTGCGCAGGGTCACGCTGCCCCTGGTCGGCCCCGCGATCGCGTCCGGCGCGGCGCTGGCGTTCGCCCGCGCGCTGGGCGAGTTCGGCGCCACGATCACCTTCGCCGGCTCCCTGCAGGGCACCACCCGGACACTGCCGCTGGAGATCTACCTGCAGCGCGAGGTCGACACCGACACCGCCCTCGCCCTGTCCGTGGTGCTGGTCGCGATCGCGTCCCTGCTGGTGGCGGGCACCGCCCGGCTGGCCAGGACCCCGAGCGTGGCGCCATGAGCGCCGTCTCCGTGCGGGCGGCCGTGGCCGAGCGCGGGGTGGACCTCGCGCTCGACGCCGGCGAGGGCACGGTCACCGCGGTGGTCGGCCCGAACGGGGCGGGCAAGACCACCCTGCTGCACCTGGTCGCCGGGCTGGCCCGGCCGAGTTCCGGCCGGGTCGAGATCGGTGGCCGCGAGGTCGCCGGGCCGGGCCGGTTCGTGCCGCCGCACCGCCGCCACGCCGTGCTGCTGACCCAGGACACCGCGCTGTTCCCGCACCTGGACGTGCTCGCCAACGTGGCGTTCGGGCCGCGCTCCGCAGGCATCCCCGCCGCACGGGCACGGGAGCGGGCACTGGCGGAACTGGACGCGGTCGGCTGCGCGGCGCTCGCGTCCCGGCGTCCGGACGAGCTGTCCGGCGGGCAGGCGCAGCGGGTCGCGATCGCGCGGGCGCTGGCGACCGACCCCGCCGTGGTGCTGCTGGACGAGCCGCTGGCCGGGCTGGACGTGGCGGTCGCCGCCGAGGTGCGGCACGGCCTCGGCCAGCGGCTGCGCGGCCGGACCGGCCTGCTGGTCACGCACGAGGTGCTGGACATCTGGACGATCGCCGACCGGCTGGCGGTGGTGGACGAGGGCCGGGTGGTCGAGACCGGCACGGCCGCGGAGCTGCTGGCCCGCCCCACCAGTGCGTTCCTGGCCCGGCTGGGCGGCACCAACCTGTTCACGGGGACGGCCTGCGGGCACGGCGCGCTCGACCTGGCCCCCGGCGTCCGCCTGCAGGGGCTCGCCGATCCCGACCAGCCGCCCACGCCGGGCGAACCGGCCCTCGCCGCGGTCTCCCCCGCGGCGGTGAGCCTGCACCTCGACGCGCCGGGCGGCAGCCCGCGCAACCTGCTGGAGGCCGTGGTCACCTCGATCGAGCCGCGGGGCGAGGTCGTCCGGGTACACCTGGTGGTGGCCGGGCAGCCGTTCGCCGCCGACGTCACGGGCCCGTCGGTCGCCGAGCTGGGCCTGCGCCCGGCGCTCGCCGTCCGCGCCGTGGCGAAGGCCACCCAGGTGCGGGTCTACGGGCGCTGACCCGAGCTGTCGCGCCACCGGCGCGGCGCCGGGCGTCCGGTCAGCGCCGTCCGGCCGGAAGGACCGACGAACTCCGGAAGATGGTTCCCGGAAGCACCGACAGCGCCTCCTCGATCCGGCCGGCCACTTCATCGGTGCAGGTGCGCTTGGCCGGGTCGTTGAGCAGCTGCCAGACGAACTGGCGGCTGCAGCCCGCCCGTCGGGCGAGCTGGGACTGGCTGACGTCGCGCACAGCCATGTAGTCGGCGAGCAGCCGGGGATCCCGAAGCTTCATCCACTGACCTTTCGTGGGGTGTGGGTCGTGGTGCCGCCATTGTCGGTTTCCACTTGACGTTTCGTCAATTGTGGCGCGCCGACGTGGCGGCGGGCCGCTTGACACCACGTCAACGGGAACGGACGGGGCTCGACGAGGACCCCGTTGCCAGCGTGATGATCGGCCGCCACCCCCCGGCTTGACGACTTTGTGCGAGGCTTGGACGCGATGCGGTGCCGAATCCGCGTCGAGGTCGACACCCCCGGGAACGGAGCGATGCACGCACTGGGCCGATTCATCTCCGAGCTGATGGACACGCGCGGCATGTCCAGGCCCGACCTGGAGCGGGCGAGCGGGCTCAGCCGCCAGCACATCCACCAGCTCCTCGACGATCGCAGGACGAGCCTGGGGCGGATGCTCGACGACACGACCATCGCAGGCCTGGCCAGGGCATTCGCCGACGTCGGGGAGACCGCCTTCATCACGAAGGCCGCCGAATCGATGGGGGTCCCGATCGATCGGCTGGCCCCCGTCGACATCGACCTCGACCGGCTCTCCGACGAGGCGCTGCTGGGCATCCTCGCCCGCCGGCTCAGGCGCGCCTCGGCGCAGCCCGGCCCTGCCGGCGGTGAGGAGCAGACCCCACTCGCCGCACGACGCGGACGCCGCGCCCGCGAACAGCTCGACCAGGAGTGGAACGACCGGGAGGGCTGATCCTGTCAGAGGCGGCCAGCAGACTGTCGCCATGCACGATCCCTGGCACGAGTTCCGCTCCTTCTCCGACTGGGCACTGCAGTGGGCCAGGCTGCCGGCCGGGCTGCTCGGGGTCACCGACTTCCGCGCCCGCACGGTCACCCTCGACCAGCGGCTGCTCCAGGCCGAGCGCCGGTGCACCGTCGCGCACGAGGTCGAACACATCCGGCTCGGCCCGGTGCCCGCCGACCCGGTGCTCGCCGCGCGGGAGGAGGCGGCGATCGATCGTGCCGTGGCCCGGAAGCTGATCGGCATCGGCGACCTCGGCGACGCCCTGGCCTGGACCAGTTCGCTCGCCGAGGCCGCGCAGGAGCTGTGGGTGGACGAGGACACGCTCTCGGCGCGACTTCGGCACCTCCATCCCTCCGAGGTGCACTACCTGCGGCGGCGGCTCCCGCACGGGCTGCCCTAGGGTGGGGAGCATGCTCAGCCGGGTGATCACCGTGTCCGACCGTTGCGCGGCCGGCGTCCGCGAGGACCTGTCCGGGCCGGTGCTGGAGGAGGCGCTGGCGGCCGCGGGGTACGAGGTCTCGCGGGTCGTGGTGCCGGACGGCGAGGAGCCCGTCCGCGCAGCGCTGCGGGAGGCGCTGGAGACCGGGGCCCGACTGGTGGTCACGACCGGCGGCACCGGGGTCGGCCCGCGCGACCGCACGCCCGAGGGCACCCGTCCCGTGCTGGACCGGCTGCTGCCCGGCGTGGCCGAGGTGCTCCGGGCGAGGGGCATCGAGCACTCCGCCCACGCCGCCCTGGGTCGCGGCCTGGTCGGCGTGGTGGACGCCGTCGACGGCGCGGGCGGCGCGCTCGTGGCGAACCTGCCCGGCAGCCCGAACGCCGCCCTCGAGGGCGCCGAGGTGCTGCTGGCCCTGGCCGGGCACGTGCTGGACCAGCTCGCCGGCGGGGACCACTGATGGGCGTGGTGCTGGCCGAGGTGCGGAACGCGCCGGTGGCGCCGTCGGAGTTGTTCGACCTGGTCTCCCGGCCCGACGCCGGCGCGGTGGCGCAGTTCGTCGGTGTCGTGCGTGACCACGACCCGCAGGCGTCCGGCGCGGTTGTGGCGCTCGACTACACCTGCCACCCGTCCGCGCAGGAGCGGATGGGCGAGATCGTGGCGGCCGTGCTCGCGTCCGCGGACCCAGCGGACGGCTGCGTCGTGGCCGCCGTGCACCGGATCGGGCACCTCGTGGTGGGCGACGTCGCGTTCGTGGTGACCGTGTCCTCGCCTCACCGAAGGCTCGCGTTCGCCGTCTGCGCGCAGGTCGTCGAGGCGGTGAAGGCCGACCTGCCGGTCTGGAAGCAGCAGTTCGAGGCGGACGGCAGCTACCGCTGGTCGGGGCTGTAGGACCGCCTCAGTAGATGACCACGAACCCGCCGATGAGCAGGGCGGCGACAGTGAAGACGAGCACGGCGAGCAGGATCCGCCGACGACGCCGCGCCGCACCATCGACATCTCGCGCCACCGGGCGATCCGGACCGGCCAGTTCCCGCGGGACCGGGTCGACCAGGCTCACCGGCTCATCGTGATCCGGGTCGAGGCCGTCGCGTTGCGGGTCGTGGAGCGGCCCCCCGGGGGTCAGCCAGCGCGCGGTGATCGGATCGAAGCGCTCGGGGGGCGGGGGCAGGGCGCGGTCCATGGAACCAGCATCCCAGTCACGCGGGCCCCTGTGGGAACCCCCCGGATCTCGGCCGCTCCAGCCCAGGTTCGCCGCGTCGACTGCCACCGTGCCGGGCCGGAGCGGCAAGGCTACTGAAGTAGCTACCTCGGTACTACCATGGTGGCATGAGCCAGGTGAAGCTGAGCGTAAGTCTCTCCCCGAGCGATGTCGAGGCGCTCGACAAGTACGCCCGGGCCTCGGGCCTGAAATCTCGATCGGCGGCGATCCAGCAGGCGATCAGATTGCTCGGCGATCCCGAGTTGGAGGATGCCTACGCGGAGGCGTGGCAGGAATGGGAGGACTCCGGCGACGCCCGAGCCTGGGCAGTCACTGTCGCGGACGGGCTTGACTGATGCTCCGAGGCGAGATCCGCCTGACCGATCTGGCACCGGCGCGGCCCGGGGAGGCCGACAAGCGCCGGCCGGCGATCATCGTCAGCAACGACCGGGCCAACGCGACCGCGGCCAGATTGGGCCGAGGGGTGATCACGGTCGTGCCGGTCACCAGCAACACCACCCGGGTCTTTCCGTTCCAGGTACTGCTGCCTGCCGAGGAGACCGGGCTCCGGGTGGACTCCAAGGCCCAGGCCGAGCAGGTCCGCTCAGTGTCGATCGAACGGATCGGCCCGGTGATCGGTCACCTTCCCACCCACCTGGTCCGCGTGCTCGACGACGCACTCCGACTGCATCTCCAGCTCTGATCCGAGCGATCCGCCCTGCGCAAACCCGGCAACAGCCTGGACCAGGGCTTGTTCGGCCATCCCGGAACGGGCGCGGTCGGGCGCTCAGTCGCGGCGCCACTCCCCCGACCGCCCGCCGGACTTCGCGACCAGGCGGACGCGCTCGATCTCCACCCGGCGGTCGAGGCCCTTCACCATGTCGACCACGGCGAGCGCGGCGACGGTGACGGCGGTGAGCGCCTCCATCTCCACACCCGTCCGGTCGGCGGTGCGGACGGTGGCCCGCAGTGCCACGCCGTCGTCGACCACCTCGGCGTCCACCTCGACCCCGTGGACGCCGATCACGTGCGCCAGCGGGAGCAGCTCCGGCGTCCGCTTGGCCGCGGCGATGCCGGCGATCCGGGCCACGGCGAGCACGTCGCCCTTGGGCACGCCGCCGGACCGCAGCAGCGCGACCACCGGCTCCGGGCAGCGCACGAACCCCTCGGCGGTCGCCGCGCGCACGGTCACCGGCTTCGCGGTGACGTCGACCATCCGTGCCTGCCCGGCCTCGTCCAGGTGGGTGAAGTCACTCATCGGTCCTCCTCGGGGCCAGCGGCACCTCCGCCGCCGTCGCAGCCATCGTGTCCAGGTAGAGCAGGCGTCCGAACAGGGGCTCGCCGACCCCGGTGACCAGCTTGATCGCCTCGGTCGCCATCAGCGCACCGACCTGGCCGCACATCGCCCCGAGCACACCCACCTGCGCCGCGGTCACCCAGGTCGCCGGGTCGGGTGGCTCCGGGTACAGGTCGCGCAGGGTGATCCCGGGCAGCGGGCCGTCCGTTCCGACCGGACGGCTCCAGAACACGCTCACCTGCGCCCTGGTGGTCTGCACCGCGCCCCACACCACCGGGACGCCGAGCCCCGCGCACACGTCGGAGACCAGGTAGCGGGTCGGGTAGTTGTCCACCGCGTCCACCACCAGGTCGTAGTCGCCGAGGATCTGCGCGGCGTTGCCGGGCTCCAGCCGGACGGGGTGCTCGACCACCCGGACGCCGGGGTCCAGTTCGCCGAGCCGGGACGCCGCACTGGCGGCCTTCGGCGTACCGATCCCCGTGGTGGCGTGCAGCACCTGGCGCTGCAGGTTCACCAGCTCGACCACGTCGGCGTCCACCACGCCCAGCGTGCCGACGCCCGCCGCGGCCAGGTAGAGCAACACCGGGCTGCCCAGCCCACCGGCGCCCACAACGCACACCCTGGCCGCGCGCAGCCTCCGCTGCCCCGGCTCGCCGATTCCCGGAATGGGCAGGTGCCGCGCGAACCGGTCCCGGTCGGACGCCGACAGCTCCGGCCCGGGCGCCACCAGCGGGGCGAGCCTCACCGGTCGTCCCTGTCGAGCCGCGCGGCCCACGCCGCGGCGTCCGCCCTGGTGTCCACGTCGGCGACGCTCGCCGCGCCGGCGTCCGCGTCGAGCAGGTCGAGCGGCCCCAGCAACTGGTGCAGCGCGGTGGCCTCGCCGCGACCGGCGATCCGGTCGGCCAGCGCGGACGTGCGGTAGCAGCCGAGCAGCCACTGCCGGCGCCCGGTGTCGTCGACCAGGCAGGCGCCGGCCCGGTCGGGGCCGGGCTCCGCCCGGAGCAACACCCGTACCGCCGCCTCCGCGTCCGGCAGGTCGCTGGCCAGCAACAGCGTCCACGCCGCGTGCTCCGGCAGCGCCGCGAAGCCTGCGCACAGCGCCGCGACCGGGCCGCCGAAGGGCGGTTCCTCCCGGGTCAGCAGGACGCCCTCGGGCACCGCGACGTCGCCCACCACGACGATCCGGCGCGCTCCCGCGGCAGCGGCCAGCGCGATGTCCAGCAGCCGCCGTCCCGCCAGCGCGTGCTCGGGCTTGCCCGGGCCGCCGAAGCGCCGGCCGCGCCCGCCGGCGAGGATGATCGCGTCGTAGTCGGCAATCACAGCCACCTCACCACCAGCGGGTCACCCGGGGTCACCTCGGCGACCGCCTCCGGCACCATCACGAACCCGTCGGCCGCCCCGAGTGAGGTGACCATGTGGGACGCCGAACCGCGCGTGTGCGCGGGTACGGCGACCAGTCGGCCGTCCTCGTCGGCGGACAGCCGCACCGGCACCAGCTGGCGCTTCCCGAGCGGTGACCGCCAGGCCGAGCCGGCGACGGCCGGGTACCACCGGGGTGGCCTGCGGCCGAGGATCCGGTCGAGCATCGGCCGGACGAACACCTCGTAGCTGAGCGCGGCCGACAGCGGGTTGCCGGGCAACGAGACCACGGGGACGCCACGCCACACCGCCCACCCCTGCGGCCGGCCCGGCTGCATCCGCACGTGGCGGAAGGTGCCGCCGGCCTCGGTGAGCACGTCGCGGACGACGTCGTAGGCACCCACGCTGGCCCCCCCGGTGAGCACCACCAGGTCGGCCCCGTCGGTGGCTTCGTCCAGCCACGCGACCAGCGCCTCCGGGCGATCGCCCACCGGATCGCCGGTCAGCGGGACGGCCCCGTCCCTGCGCAGGGAGGCCACGAGCACCAGCGAGTTCGACTCGTACAGCTGGCCCCGCCGCAGCGGCGCCGAACCGGCGACGACCAGCTCATCGCCGGTGGCTGCGACGGCCACCACCGGCCGGGGCCACACCGCCACGCGGCCCACCCCGACCGCAGCCACGGCGCCGACCAGCCCGGGGTTCAGCTCGTCACCGGGCTGCGCGATCACGTCGCCCGCGGCCACGTCGTCGCCGGCTCGCCGGACGTGCTGCCCCGGCCCGGCGGGAGCCACCCGCACCTCAACGACCTCGGTTCCGCCATCGGTCTGTTCGAGCGCCACCACGGTGTCCGCGAACCCGGGCAGCGGCGCACCGGTCATGATCCGGAGGCACTCCCCCGGGCCCGCCGGCGGATCCGCGGCGGACCCGGCCGCCACTTCCCCGACCACCGGGAGCCGTACCGGCACCGACCCCGCATCGGCGTAGCGGATCGCGTAGCCGTCCATCGCGGAGTTGTCGAAGCCGGGGATGTCGACCGTGCTGGCCACGGGCGCGGCCAGCACCCGTCCGGCTGCCTCGGCCACGGGCAGCACCTCGGCCGGCCGCGCGTCCGGCGCCACCAGGCCCAGGAGTTCGGCGGCGTAGTCCTCGACAGTCAGCAGTTCACGCATCGGCCGCCACGCTACCCCGGCGGGCGGGTCCCGGGTGGCAGCCGGGAGCCGAACGCGCTGGTCGCACGGAACGTGCACGTCGGGCACAGCTCGCCGTCGGCGACCGGGTGCTGCGTCCCGCAGCGGCGGCAGGCGCGGGTGGACACGGCCGCGAGCTCGCGGGTGCCCTCCCGGGCCACATCGAGCAGCGTCAGCACTCCGGCGGGAGCCAGGGCGCGCTCAGGGCAGAGCCGGACGCAGGCCAGGTCGCCGCGGCAGGCGTCCCGCAGGTGCCGCAGCGTGGACACGCCGTCGGCCAGGTCGAGGACGAGGGCGTCGTGGGGGCACGCCCGCACGCACACCCCGCACGCGGTGCAACCCGAAGCCGCCAGCAGCGTCGCCGCCGGATCCCCCTCCTCGCCCGCCGATTCCGGAAGGTGGGCCCGGCCCGCGTCCGCCAGCACGCGCAGGGCCGCCAGTGCACGGTCGCGCTCGGGCAGCGCCGGGTCGAAGGGGAGCCGGAGCGGCGGCTCCCCCAGGCCGAGGGCGAGCCGCCGGGGCAGCGCCGGGTGGGCCAGGTCGAAGGTCGGGCCGCTGCGGTGCCCCCTCCGGTGCGGGTCCGCGGCGACCGCCGCGACACCGTCCAGCGTCCGGACCCACTCCCGCGTCCGGTCGGCCGCGGCCCCGGGCCGCTCGGGGCAGGCCACGACCTCCACCCGGCCGATACCGGCCGCCAGCAGCTGGGCGGGCAGGTCGACGCCGGCGTCCACCACGCAGCCGACCAGGCGGACGCCGATCGCGTCCGCGGACACCGGTGGCAGCGCCGCGTGTGCGCACCCGATCAGGGCCCGCGCCGGCGGGTCGATGGCGTTGAGCCAGCGCAGCAGGGCGCCGACCGGGTCGATGGCGGCCATCACGGCGCCGGCGTGGCGACCTGGTCGAGGAAGCCCTCGACGAGCCCCGGCAGCGCCCGCCAGAGTGGCTCCTGGGCGCGCCTGCCGAGCTCGGCGAGCACGTCGCCGCTGAACCGGTCGGGGTGCGCGCGGCGGAATGCGGCGATCTCTGCGCCCAGCCCCGGTCCGGCACCGGGCCGGGCCGACTCGGCGACGAGGTGGGCGAGGTAGCGCAACTCCTGGCCGAGGTGGTCGGCGGGCGCGTCGTGGAACCGCTCGTCGCCCAGTCCGGCCGCCCGGTAGCGGGCTGCCAGCGCCTTCCGCAGTTCCGCCGCGGGCTCACCGAGCCAGCCGGACTCGGTCAGCTCGATCGGCTCGGGCGCGCTGCCGAACAACTGCTCCCACTCGGCCCGGGTGCGATCGGGGTCGACACCCGCGCCGAGTGCCTGCAGCGCGACCACGGACACCCGATCGCACAGCGGCCAGGATGCCCGGGCCGACGGGTCGCCGAACCGCTCCAGCACGGCCACGTCCGGCGGCACCAGCAGCAGGCGCGAGACGGCGTAGCCACAGGCGGCCACCCCGACCGCAGGCGTCGGCGGGGCGCTCAGAGCCC
>JBDHZJ010000013.1:0-16300 GCA_039811825.1 Propionicimonas sp. | reverse complement strand
CGCCTCCGGCTCCTACACGCTCTGCTTCCAGGGACCGGCGGGGAGCGGTCTCGCCACCGAGTGCTGGCGCAACGAACCGTTCCTCTGGGACACCGACGCGTTCCTCAGTGCGACCAGCCCGATCCGGGTGTGGCCCGGCATGACCGTCACCGGCCGCAACGCCCAGCTGGACGAGATCGGCCGGATCACCGGCTACGTGACCTTCGCCGGGCAGGCGATGCCGGAGGGCCTGCGCGTCTCCGCGTACCTGCGGCACGGCGGGTGGCAGTGGACCACCTCCTCGCTGATCACCGAGGACGGCCAGTTCGAGATCACCGACCTGTTCCCGGGCACCTACGCACTCCAGCTCGACCAGTGCTGCGCCACGATCGAGGCCCGCGGCAACGCCAGCGTCGGGCTCGCGTGGGCGGACTGGAAGGGCCGTGTGCTGGCCACCGTTCATCCGTCCGTGTCCGGGACGCCGGTCGTCGACGGCCTGCTCAAGGCGAAGGCCGGCTCCGGTCGGTTCAGGTCCCTCGGGCTCAGCTACCAGTGGTTCCGCGACGGGGTCGAGATCCCGCAGGCGATCGCGCGTACCTACCGGGTGGTCCCCGACGACCTCGGCGCGCAACTGAGCGTCCTGGTGACGAGTACCCGCTCCACCGACCGCTCGTCGCAGGCCGGCCTGACCATTCCGACCAAGCGGGTCGCCCGGGCGTCCACCCCCACGATCAGCGGCGAGGTGCGAACCGGCGCGACCCTCACGGCGGTGCCGGGTGAGTGGACCGAGGGCACCACCTTCAGCTACCGGTGGTACGCCGACGGGCGCACCATCAGGGGCGCCACCGGAGCCGACTACGTCGTGCCGTCCAGCAAGGCCGGCAAGCGCATCCGGGTCCGGGTCACGGGTTCGCTGGAGGAACACCCGACCGTGGCCAGGACCAGCGCCTCCACCAGCCGGGTGATGCGGGCGAGCCGCCCGGTTGTCACCGGCACCCGGGCCGTCGGGTCGAAGCTCTCCGTGCGCCGGGGTAGCTGGACCAGCAAGGTCCGGTTCAGCTACCAGTGGCTGCGCGACGGCGAGCCGATCGCGGATGCGACCCGGTCCACCTACCGGCTGAGCGGCGAGGACCTGGGCACCGAGGTGACCCTTCGCCTGACCGGCTCGCGCAAGGGCTACCCGACCGTGGTCAGCGACAGCGAACCCGCCGGACGCGTGGCGCTCGCCGGCACGCCCACCGTGATCGGTCCAGCCGCCGTCGGTGAGGCACTCACCGCCGACCCGGGCCTGTGGACGGAGGGCACGACCTTCTCCTACGAGTGGCTCGCCAACGGCCGGTTGGTCGCCCCGGCGTCGGGCGCGAGCGGGTACACCCCGTCCGCGGCGGACGCGGGCAAGCGGCTCACGGTGCGGGTCAGCGGCACCCTGGACGGATACGCCACCATCATCCGCACCAGCCCCGCCACCGGGAAGGTCGCTGGCGCGACTGGCTAAGGTCTGGGCATGGAGTTCCTCATCGACGTCTTCGTCGTCCTGCACCTGCTCGGCATGGCCACGATCGTGGGCGGCTGGCTCGCCATGCGGCTCGGTGCCCCCGGCGCCCTCGTCCCGCTGGTCTGGGGCGCCCGTGCGCAGCTGCTGATCGGCATCATCCTGGTCGGCCTCAACGAGATGAACCACGAGGAGGTCAGCTACGCCAAGATCGGTGTGAAGCTGCTCGTGGCCCTCGCCGTGGTCAGCTGCGCGGAGATCGCCCGGGCACGCGCGAAGAAGGGCGTTGACCAGCCCGCGCTGGTCAACGCCGCGTTCGCCCTCACCCTGCTCAACGTGCTCGTCGCGGTGCTCTGGCAGACCGGGTCCTGAGGGCACCCTCGCTCGGTGGAACTCAGGCGCTGGCCAGCCACTGCCGGGCCAGCCGGATCCGGGCCTCGACCTGCTCGGTGGTCGCCTTCGCCAGCGGCGGGCCGCCGGCCTCGCGGCGCAGGCCGGCGTGGACGTGGCTGTGCGGCACGCCCTTCACCCGGGCCACCTGGGAGACCAGGCTGTTCAGTTCCCTGCGCCGGCCCTCCAGCGCGCGGAACAGGCTGACCTCCGCGGGCACCTTCTCCCGCTTCTCCCTGCGCCCGGCCCGGGCCAGTTGGCGGCGCTGCCGGTCGGCGAGGAGCGTGGCCACCTGGTCGGCCTCGAGCAGTCCGGGCAGGCCCAGGTAGTCGGCCTCGTCGGCGCTGGTCGGCTCTGCCTGCATGCCGTAGGCGTGGGCGTCGAACAGGACATGGTCGAAGACCGCGTTCGCCTCCAGGGTCTCCTGCTCGCCCTCGAGATCCGCGGTGCGCCGGGTGCGGTCGGCCTCGGCCAGCAGCGCCTCCTCCTCGGCCCACAGGTCGTCGGCGTGCTTCGGACGACCCAGCACGTGGTCGCGCTGCCGTTCCAGGGCTCCGGCGTGGGCCAGCAGGATCGGGACGGTGGGCAGGAAGACGCTGGCGAGCTCACCGCGCCGACGGCTGCGCACGAACCGGCCCACGGCCTGGGCGAAGAACAGCGGCGTCGAGGTGGCGGTGGCGTATACCCCGACCGCGAGCCGGGGCACGTCCACCCCTTCGGAGACCATCCGCACCGCGACCATCCAGCGTTCCTCCGACTGGCTGAACCGCTCGATCCGCCGGCTGGCGCCGGGATCGTCGGACAGCACAACCGTCGGCTGCTCTCCGGTGATCGATCCGAGGGCCCGCGCATACGCGCGGGCCTGTCTTTGGTCGGTGGCGATCACCAGTCCCCCCGCGTCCGGCACGTGCCGGCGCACCTCCTCCAGCCTGCGGTCCGCGGCCCGCAGCACGGCCGGCATCCACTCCCCCGCCGGGTCCAGCGCGGTGCGCCAGGCCTGCGCGGTGACGTCCTTGGTCAGCGGCTCGCCGAGGTTCACGGCCAGTTCGTCCCCGGCCCGGGTCTTCCAGCGCATCCCGCCGCCGTAGGCGAGGAACACCACCGGCCGCACCACGTGGTCGCGCAGCGCCTCGGCGTAGCCGTACGTGTAGTCCGGCACCGATCGCCGGATGCCGTCGGCCTCCTGCTCGTAGCGGACGAACGGGATCGGGGTCGCGTCCGACCGGAACGGCGTGCCGGTCAGCGACAGCCTCCGGGTGGCCAGCGCGAACGCCTGGCCGACCGCCTCGCCCCAGCTCAGCGCGTCCCCGGCGTGGTGGACCTCGTCGAAGATCACCAGCGTCCTCGCGTTGGCCGTGCGCGCCTCGTAGGCGAACGTCGCCGCGGCCACCCCCGCGTAGGTCACCGCCTGCCCCTGGAACTGGCGCGAGCGACCCCTGCGGCTACCGCCCAGGCCGGGGTCGAGGTGCAGGCCGACCTTCGCCGCCGCGTCCGCCCACTGCACCTTGAGGTGCTCGGTCGGGGTGACCACGATCACCTGCTCCACCATGCGGGCCTCCAGCAGGTCGGTGGCGACGCGCAGCGCGAACGTGGTCTTGCCCGCGCCGGGCGTGGCCACGGCCAGGAAGTCCCGCTGGCCGAGTTCGCGGTAGCGGGCCAGTGCCTCCACCTGCCAGGCCCGCAGCCGTGCGGCCGTGCCCCAGGCGGCCCGTCCCGGGTACGCAGGGGACAGGTCGTCGATCGGCACCGCTCACCTCCCCCGGCGTCGCTTGAGCATCCAGACCGCGAGCCCGATCCCGGCCAGGTCGGCCAGTGCGTCGAAGGGGTCCCCGTCCCGGTACGGGAGGAACCGCCACTGGACCAGCTCGCTCACGACAGCGTGGACGGCGAACACCCCCGCGACCAACCCGACACGCCGGGTGAGCCGTCCGAACAGGTACGTGGGCACGGCGAAGATCAAGAAGTGGACGACCTTGTCGGCGCCCGGTAGCCAGGACAACTCGATGGTCCCGTCCGGGTTCCCCGGCAGGTAGACGGCGACCAGCTGGACGGCCAGTGCGAGGCCCGCGAGAACGGGCAGCAGCCGACCCCCCGCGGGCGTCCGGTCAGGCAAGCTTCTCCAGGACCAGTTCGCGGACGCGGGCGGCGTCCGCCTGGCCGCGCATCTCCTTCATCACCGCGCCGATCAGGGCACCGGCGGCCTGCACCTTGCCGCCCCGGATCCGCTCCGCGACGTCGGGGTTCGCGGTGATCGCCGCGTCCACCGCTGCGGAGAGGGCCCCGTCGTCGGACACCACGGCGAGGCCACGGTATGCCACCACGTCGCCGGGCGACCCCTCCCCGGCCAGCACGCCGTCGATCACCTGCCGGGCGAGCTTGTCGTTCACCGTGCCCGCGTCCACCAGGCCCTGCAGCTCGGCCACCTGGGCCGGCGTGATCGCCAGCCCGGCCAGCTCGATGCCGGCCTCGTTGGCCCGCCGGGCGAGCTCGGTCGTCCACCACTTCCGGGCGGACTGCGCGCCGGCCCCGGCCGCCACCGTCGCGTCGACGAGGTCGAGCGCGCCGGCGTTCACCACGTCCTGCAGTTCCAGGTCGGTGAAGCCCCACTCGGCCTGCAGCCGGGCCCGGCGCAGGTTGGGCAGCTCCGGCAGGGTGCCGCGCAACTCCTCCACCCACTCCCGGCTCGGCGCCACCGGCACCAGGTCGGGTTCGGGGAAGTAGCGGTAGTCCTCGGCCTGCTCCTTGGACCGGCCGGGGGTGGTGTAGCCCTCCTCGTGCCAGTGCCGGGTCTCCTGGTGCACCTTCCCGCCGGAGGCGAGCACCGCGGCCTGTCGCTGGATCTCGTAGGTGAGCGCCCGCTCGACGCTGCGCAGGGAGTTCACGTTCTTGGTCTCGGTGCGCAGGCCGAACTCCGTCGCGCCCTTCGGCATCAGGGACACGTTCGCGTCGCAGCGCAGCGAGCCCTGCTCCATCCGGACGTCGGAGACGCCGAGGCTGAGCATCAGGTCGCGCAGGAACGACACGTAGGCCTTCGCGACCTGCGGCGCCTTCGCGCCGGTACCGGTGATCGGCCTGGTCACGATCTCGATCAGGGGGGTGCCGGCCCGGTTGTAGTCGACCAGCGAGTACTCGGCGTCCCCGATCCGGCCGGTGCTGCCGCCGGCGTGGACGAGCTTGCCTGCGTCCTCCTCCATGTGGGCGCGCTCGATCTCGATCCGGAAAGTCTCGCCGTCCACGTCGAGGTCGATCCAGCCGTCGTGGGCGATCGGCTCGTCGTACTGCGAGGTCTGGAAGTCCTTCGTCATGTCCGGGTAGAAGTAGTTCTTCCGGGCGAACCGGCACCACTCGGCGATGCCGCAGTTCAGCGCGAGGCCGATCCTGATCGCGGACTCGATCGCGGTGGCGTTCACCACCGGCAGCGAGCCGGGCAGGCCGAGGCAGACCGGGCAGGTCTGCGTGTTCGGCTCGGCGCCGAAGGCGTTCACGCAGCCGCAGAACATCTTGGACGCGGTGTTCAGCTCCACGTGGACCTCCAGGCCCAGCACCGGGTCGAACGCGGCCAGCGCGTCGTCGTAGTCCAGCACGTCGACGCTCATCGCACGCCTCCCACGTTCAGGTATGCCCCGGCCGGTGAGGAAGCCAGCTGGTCGAGCAGCCCGCCGCCCCACCGCGACGCCAGTTCGCGCTCCAGCGCGGCGCCGACCCGGTAGAGCCGGTCGTCGGCCAGCGGCGGTGCCATCACCTGGAACCCGACCGGGAGTCCGTCGTCCGGGCTCAGCCCGCACGGCACCGACATCGCGCAGTTCCCCGCCAGGTTCGACGGGATCGTGCACAGGTCGGCCTTGTACATGGCCAGCGGGTCGTCCACCCGCTCCCCGATGGTGAACGCCGTGGTCGGCGTGGTCGGCGAGACCAGCACGTCCACTTTCTCGAAGGCCGCATCGAAGTCGCGGGTGATCAGGGTGCGCACCTTCTGGGCCGAGCCGTAGTAGGCGTCGTAGTAGCCCGAGGACAGCGCGTAGGTGCCGATGATGATCCGCCGCTTGGCCTCGGCGCCGAAGCCGGACCCGCGGGTGAGGTTCATCACCTCCTCGGTGCTGTGCACGCCGTCGTCGCCGACCCGCAACCCGTAGCGCATCGCGTCGAACCGGGCCAGGTTGGAGGACACCTCGCTGGGCATGATCAGGTAGTAGGCGGCCAGCGCGTAGTCGAAGTTCGGGCAGGACACCTCGACGATCTCGGCGCCGAGGCCCTCCAGGATCGCGAGCGACTCGCGAAACCGCTGTTCGACGCCGGGCTGGTAGCCCTCGCCGCCGAACTCGGTCACGACGCCGATCCGCATCCCGGCGATGTCGCCGCTGCGGGCGGCGCCCACCACGTCGGGCACCGGCGCGTTGATGGAGGTGGAGTCGCGCGGGTCCCAGCCGGCCATCACGCTGTGCAGCAGCGCGGCGTCCAGCACGGTGCGGGCACACGGGCCCGGGGTGTCCAGCGAGGACGCCATGGCGACCACCCCGTAGCGGGACGTGCCGCCGTAGGTGGGCTTCACGCCCACCGTCCCGGTGACGGACGCCGGCTGGCGGATCGAACCGCCGGTGTCGGTGCCGATCGCCAGCGGCGCCTCGAACGCGGCCAGGGCCGCCGCGGAGCCGCCGCCCGAGCCGCCGGGGATCTTCGTGGTGTCCCACGGGTTGTGGGTGGTGAAGAAGCCGGAGTTCTCGGTGGAGGAGCCCATCGCGAACTCGTCCATGTTGGTCTTGCCGAGCACGACCACGCCGGCGTCGAGCAGCTTGTCGGTGATCGTGGAGTTGTAGGGCGGCACCCAGCCCTCGAGGATGCGGGAGCCGCAGGTGGTCGGCGCGCCGGTCATCGTGAAGATGTCCTTCATGGCCAGCGGGATGCCGGCGAGCAGGCCCAGCTCCTCGCCCGCAGCGCGCTTCGCGTCCACCGCGTCTGCGGCGGCCAGCGCACGGTCGGCGTCCACGTGCAGGAAGGCCTGCACCGTGCCGTCGACAGCGTCGATCTGGTCGAGGTGGGCCCGGGTGACCTCACGGGCGCTCAGCTCCCCGGACGCCAGCCGGGCGGAGAGGTCGGCCGCGGTGGCGGTGAGGATGCTCATGCCTCCTCCCCCAGGATCCGGGGTACCCGGAAGCGGCCGTCCTCCACCGCGGGCGCCGCGGCCAGCACGGCTTCGGCGGGCAGCGACGGCGTGACCACGTCCTCGCGGAACACGTTGGTCAGCGGCAGCGCGTGCGACGTCGGCGGCACGTCGTCGCCGGCGACCTCGGTGACGCGCGCGACCGAGGTGAGGATCACGTCCAGCTGCGGTGCCAGGTGGGCCAGTTCTTCATCGGTGAGCCGGATCCGGGCCAATTCCCCGAGTCGGGCCACGTCGGCGGCAGTCAAGGCCAAGGCGAAACTCCTGTAGCGAACCGGGGCCTGCGCCCTCGGGGGTCTCACAATACCGGGGAGGTTTGACACCGTTGTAACACCGGTACGCCAGACTGTCGGGGTGTTCCTGATGCGCGTCGCCCTCCCCGACCGGCCCGGCTCCCTCGGCGCGGTGGCCACCGCCGTCGGCACGGTCGGGGCCGATATCAACGCCGTCGAGATCGTGGAGAAGTACGAGGGCTACGCCGTCGACGACTTCATGCTCGAACTGCCGGGTGGCGTGCCCCCGGACACGCTGATCACGGCCTGCACCTCGGTGCCCGGCGTCGAGGTGGTCTGGTTGTCCCACTACCCGGAGGCGTGGGGGCTGCAGGCGGACGTCGACGTGCTCAACGCCATGACCGAGGACCCGGTCCACGCCGAGGAGATCCTCACCCGCGAGGCGCCGCAGGTGTTCCGGGTGACCTGGGCCGTGCTGGTCGACCGCACCGAGGGCCGCCTGCTCGCACACACCGACCTCGCCCCCGAACTGGACCCGGCCGGCGTGCAGGCACTGGGCGACCTCGCATCCGTGCGCGACGACGAGCTGCCCGAGGGCTGGTTGCCCGGCTGGGGCGAGGCCCTGATCGCGGTGGCCCCGTTCCGCAGCAACGCCACGATCGTGCTGGCCCGGCACGGCGGCCCGGAGTTCCTGAAGTCCGAGGTCGCCCGGCTGCGTCACCTCGCCGCCCTGGCCCAGTAGCCGTCCGGACGCGCAGCGGCCCCGGCACCGCGACCGGCGCCGGGACCGCGACGGACGGGACTACCGCACGCCCGGCAGCGCGCCGTCCTCCGTGCCGAGGTAGCCGATGGTCGTCTTCAGCAGCCCGTTCCACTTGCTGTTCAGCAGGGGCTCGATCTGCGCCCAGTCGGGATCGCTGCTGCCGAACTCGCCCGGGTGCTGGAAGTTGCCCATGATGTACGCCGACCCGTTGTAGTCGTCCACCACCTGCAGGCCGGTCGCCTCGGCGCCCATCGGCACCGAGAGGACGCGGGACAGCTTGCCCGTGTCGACGTTGTAGGCCCACACGTAGTTGTTGTTGCGGTAGCCGGTGTCCTCACCGATGAACAGCGTGCGCATGCCCTCGGAGTACTTGAGGTTGTCGCCGCCGCACACGTGGTCCTGGTCACACTTGTTCCCGCTCAGGTCGGGCGTCGAGGAGTAGTGGCCGAGCAGCGCCGGTACCGCGTGGATGCCGGTGCCCACGTACCGCGACCGGATCTTCCCGCCGGAGCTGTCCTGCACGCCGCCGGACAGGTCCATCTGGTAGACCGCGCCGCCCTTGTTCGCCGCGAGCTGGATGTCGCCGGTTCCGTCGCTCATGCCGCCCTCGACCCGGGACATCACCACGTACACCGACTTGTCCCTGGCGTTGTGGGTGGTGCCCTCGAACTTGTTGAACTCGGTGGTCGCGCCGAGCAGTGCAGCGTAGCGGCGGGTCTCGAGGAACGCGGCGGCCTTCGCCATGCCGGGCTTCAGCTTCAGCCATTCCGTGCCCATGTAGGTGTGCACCTTGGTGAAGCTCGGGTCGCCCGGGTCGATGTTGCTGACCTCGAAGATGTCGCTGAACGTGATGCCCGCGTCGACCATCCGGCTGATCTGCGTGTCGGAACCGTGGCCGAGCCGGATCCAGGTCAGGTCGGCCGCTCCGCCGTCGGTGCCGGCGGGGCTGGTCTGGTTCCACTTCGCCGCGTACAGCGTGCCGCTGGACAGGTTCGCGACCCGGTCCGCCACGAACATGAACATGCCGGTGTACCCGCCGTCGTCGCCCATGAAGACCGTCCGGCCGTCGGGCTGCACGTCCGCGAGCTCGTGGGCGATCCGGCCGAGCGCATAGTGCATCTGCACCGAGGTCGAGCCGTCCCGGTGCACCCGCACCTCGGGGACCAGGCCGTAGTTGTAGGCGTTCGCCGTCGTCTCGTCACCGAAGAAGGCCTTGCTGAACCCGTTGATGTCGGTGCCGTCCTGGCTGTCGGACGCCGCGGGCAGGCCCTCGCGGGTCTTCGCGTCCGGCTCGTACTCCTCCGAGGAGAGGTGCGTGTTCCACGGCGAAAGGGACGCTGCGCACGGCACCCACAGCCCGTCCTTGTCCGCGAAGCTGACGTTGTCGTAGTCGCTCACCTTCAGGGCGCCGGTGCGCTTGTCCTGGTCGACGGCGGCGACGCTCATGGTGGCGGGCAGGCGGCTCCAGTAGTCGCTCTCGGTGAACTGCGCGCCCGCCGGGGGCTGGCTGCGGTACTCGTACTGGGTCACCAGCGAAAGGCCGTTGCTCGACCGGTCCGACCCGCGCTGGCCGGGCACCTTGATCAGCGAGTTGCCGTCCGGCGCGTCGGAGGCGATCTGCCCGTTGTCGTCGGTGAGCGGCTGGTCGTTCACGTCGTACAGCCCGCCGACGACCTTGCCGTTGATGGTCTCACCGGTGGCCATCAGCTGGTGGTAGCCAGGTCGAAGGTCCTGGTCCGGTGGTTGGCGTAGGTGACCTTCACCGTGGCCGACGAGTAGATGTCAGCCTTCTGCTCGGGGGTGGACGGCGGCTCCATGCCGATGAACTCCACGGACTTCACGGCAGACCCGCCGCGCGCCCCCTTCGCCGGGTGGTCCCCGCCGCTGCTCCTGCCGGGACCGGCCAGGGCGACCTGGGTTCCGGCGACGGTCGCCACCAGACCGAAGGCGACGCCCGCCGCCAACGCTCGCGTGGACATTCCTGTTTCCTCTCATGTGGACGACGCCCAGCTAGGCAGGCGAACATGACCCACAGTCGACTCACAGGTGAACGTCATCCCGCGTGCGCTCGGGCGAGGTGGGGAGAATTGCTCCCCGGGTCGGGCGCTACCGGATGATCGTGTAGATCCAGTACCCGTAGCCCACGACGGCCGCCGTGACCAGGACGAGGACGAGGATCGTCCACCACCGCATCCGCCTCTTCTTGCGGGTGGGCGGCACGTTGAGCGGGCCCCACTCGCCCATCTGTGGACGCACCCGCGGCGGGGCGCCCACGTTCAGGTTCAGGTCGGAGTTCAGGCCTTCGGGCACGCCGCCATCCTATTCGGCGGCCCGAACCGCGTCGGCGCCGCCCGCCAGCAGCGCCTCGAAACCGGCCGCATCGAGGATCGGGACGCCGAGGCTGACCGCCTTGTCGTACTTCGACCCCCCGCCCTCGCCTGCGACCAGGAAGTCGGTGCGCGCCGACACCGATCCCGACGACTTCCCGCCGTGCGCGACGATCGCCTCGCCGATGCTGTCCCGGGTGTAGCCGGGCAGCGAGCCGGTGACCACCAGGGTGAGCCCGGCCAGCGTCTGCGGGACCCCGGACTCCTCAGCGGGCTCCTCGGCCAGCCGGCAGCCCGCCGCCTTCCACTTGTCGACGATCGCGGTGTGCCAGTCGACGCCGAACCATTCCCGGATCGACTCGGCCAGGGTCGGCCCGATGCCGTCGACGGCGCTCAACTCCTCGACGCTCGCCGCCTGCAGGGCGTCGATGCTGGGGAACGCGGCAGCCACGTCCGGCGCGACCCCCTTGCCCACGTGCCGGATCGACAGCGCGACCAGGAATCGCGCGAACGGCCGGGTCTTGGCCGTCTCCAGGTTGGCCAGCAGTTTGCGCCCGTTGGCCGACAGGGCGCCGTCCTTCGTGGTCAGCACCCCGGCCGCCACCAGTTTGTCGGCGGTGAGGTCGAACAGGTCGCCCTCGTCTGCGAGCAGGCCCGCGCTGAGCAGGGCGTCCGCCGACTGCCAGCCGAGCACCTCGATGTCGAGGGCCTGCCGGGAGGCCAGGTGGAACAGCCGTTCCCGCAACTGGGCCGGGCAGGACCGCCGGTTCGGGCACCGGATGTCGGCGTCCCCCTCCTTCTCCGGGCGCAACTCGCTGCCGCAGGCAGGGCAGTGGGTGGGCATCACGAACTCGCGCTCGGTGCCGTCGCGCAGGTCGGCCACCGGCCCGAGCACCTCCGGGATCACGTCGCCGGCCTTGCGCAGCACCACCGTGTCGCCGATCAGGACACCCTTGCGCCGCACCTCGGACGCGTTGTGCAGCGTGGCCTGCTCCACCGTCGAGCCGGCCACGAACACGGGCTCCATCACCGCGTACGGCGTGACCCGTCCGGTGCGACCCACGTTCACCCGGATGTCCAGCAGCTTCGTGGTCACCTCCTCGGGCGGGTACTTGTAGGCGATCGCCCAGCGCGGCGCCCGCGAGGTGTGGCCCAGCCTTTCCTGCAGGCCGCGGTCGTCGACCTTGATCACGACACCGTCGATCTCGTGCTCCACCGAGTGCCGGTGCTCGCCGTAGTGGGCTATGTAGTCGCGGACCGCCTCGACCGAGTGGCAGACGCGGTAGTGCGCGGACGTCGGCAGTCCCCAGGCCTTGAGCAGGTCGTAGCCGTCGGACTGCCGCTCGACCGGGGAACCGGAGAACGCCCCGATGCCGTGCACGAGGAAGTGCAGCCGGCGCTCGGCGGTGACTCTCGGGTTCTTCTGCCGCAGCGATCCGGCCGCGGAGTTCCGCGGGTTCGCGAAGGGCGCCTTGCCCGCCTCCACCAGGCCGGCGTTCAGCGCGGCGAAGTCCTCGGTGCGCATGAACACCTCGCCGCGCACCTCCACCACCTCGGGCACGTCGGGCCCGGCCAGGCGGGTGGGGATGGCCTCGATGGTGCGGACGTTGGCGGTCACGTCCTCGCCGACGGTGCCGTCGCCGCGGGTGGCCGCGCTGGCCAGCCGTCCGTCGCGGTAGACGAGGTCGAGCGCGAGCCCGTCGATCTTCAGCTCGCACAGGTAGCCGGACGCCGCCACGCTCTCGCCGGCCAGCGACTCGGCGCGGGCGAGCCACTTGTCCAGCTCGTCGGTCGAGAACACGTTGTCGAGGCTCATCAACGGCACCAGGTGCGTCACCGGGGCGAACGTCGAACTGGCCGCGCCGCCGACCTGCTGGGTGGGGCTGTCCGGGGTGCGCAGCCCGGGGTTGGCGTCCTCGAGCTCGATCAGCTCGCGCATCAGCGCGTCGAACTCCGCGTCGGAGACCACCGGGGCGTCCCGCTCGTAGTAGCGGTGCCGGTGCTCGGTGATCTCCGTGCTGAGCTCTGCGTGCCGGGCCCTCGCGGCGTCGTCGGTCATGGCGGAAATCTAGCGCCCCGCTCCGACACCCGCGGGGTGCGGGGACTGCCGCTTCCCGGTGTCGGTGGCGTGCAGTTGACTGTCCGGATGGGACGCACCAGCTACTACACGGCGACCAGCCTCGACGGCTTCATCGCCACCGCCGACCACTCGCTCGACTGGCTGCTCTCGCGAACGGCGGGCAGCGGCGGCCCGCTCGACTACGAGACGTTCATCGCCGGGGTGGGCGCCCTGTGCATGGGCGCGAACACCTACGCCTGGATGCACCGGCAGCTGCACGACCAGGCCGACCGGCCGGCCGAGCCCTGGCCGTACGCCCAGCCCTGCCGGGTGTTCACCCATCACGAACTGCCCGCGTGGCCGGAGGCCGACATCCGGTTCACCGCGGACCCCGTCGAGGTGGTGCACGCCGAACTGGTCGCGCTCGCCGGCGAGAAGGCAGTCTGGGTGGTCGGTGGCGGCGAGCTCGCCGGGCAGTTCCTCGACCGCGGGTTGCTCGACGAGGTCGTGGTGAACATCGCCCCGGTCACGCTCGGGTCCGGACAGCCCCTGCTGCCGCGGCGGGCCGACCTGCGCTGCGTGCAGACCGTGCCCAGCGGCGAGTTCGTCGCCGCCCGGTTCGAGGTGGTGCGCTGAACGGCCCCGCTCAACCCAGCTCGGTGGCGACCTGCTCGCGCACCCGGGCCAGCACCTCGAAGCCGCGGCTCACCTCGCCGGTGGTCCAGCCGGCGAGCCCGCAGGACGGGGTGAGCACCAGCCGGTCCGCCAACCCGCCGGAACCGCCGATCCGGTCGAGGGCGGTGAGCACGCGCCGGCGGACCGCGTCGACGCCGAGCGGGCGGGGCTCGCCGGTGGTCGGCAGGCAGCCCAGGTACAGGGTCGCGCCGGCGTCCGCGGCCCCGGCGAGCGCGTCCCAGTCGGGCGTACCGAGCTGGTCGAGATCCACCGAGACACCGTCGAAGCCCGCGGACGTCGCGTCCCCGCGCAGGAGGGCGGGCAGCGGCCAGCCGCCGTCCCAGCGGGCGCAGCTGTGCAGCACGGTGGGCACGGCCAGACCGCGCCGGGCCGGCTCGGCGGTGATCCAGGCCAGGCCGCGGCACAGTTCGGGCAGGTCGACCGCCCGGTGCCGGAAGAAGCCCCCCGGGGTCGGCACCGCGCCGGCGGCGACCGCCGGCAGCGAGGGCTCGTCCACCTGCAGCACCAGGTCGGCGCCGGGCAGCCGCCGGGCCAGGTCTGACAGCACCTCGCCGACGCCCTCGGCCACGGCCTGCGCGAGGTCGCGGCGCGCGCCGGTGTCGGCCAGCACACGTCCGGTGTGGGCGACGCCGACGGAGGCGGCCAGCGTCCACGGTCCGGTGACGGCCACCTTGAACGGCCCGGTGTAGCCGTCCGCGACCTCCTCCAGCTGGTCCAGGTCGTCGCGCCAGGTGGCCCGGGCCCTGCGCTGGTCGACGCCGGGCGCGTCGGAGAGCCGCCACTCCCCCGCACCCCACTCGGCCGACAGGCCGCCGGGCAGGCCCAGCCCCCGTCCGACCATCGCCGCCCACGGGCCGCGCGCCGGCAGTTCGGGCAGGTAGGGCAGGTCCGGCACCTTGTCGAAGGTCATCCGGGCCGCCGCGGCGAAGTCGGTGCCCGGCAGGGAACCCAGGCCGGAGAACGTGACCATCAGGCGGCCGTCGCGCGGATGGTGGCGCTCCCGACGACGCGGTCGCCGTCGTAATAGACCGCGGCCTGGCCGGGCGCGATGCCGAAGGCGGCGGCGTCCAGCTCGATCCGGACACCGCCGTCCGCGTCGGCCTCGATCACCGCTGGCATGGCCTCGCCGTGCGCGCGCACCTGTACCAGTCCGGGCCAGGCACCCGCGACCGGCCGTTCGGTCCAGGTCGGACGGATGCCCTCGATCACCCGGACCGCCAGCGACTCCTTCGGCCCAACCGTCACCGTGTTCCCGACCGGGTCGACGCCGAGCACGTAGCGCGGCCGGCCGTCCCCCGCCGGCACCGAGAGGTGCAGCCCGTGCCGCTGGCCGACGGTGAACTGGTGGGTGCCGGAGTGCGCACCGAGCACCTCGCCGCGCTCGTCCACGATGTCGCCGGGACGCCGGCCCAGGCGGGAGTGCAGGAAGCCCGCGGTGTCACCGGTCGGGATGAAGCAGATGTCGTGGCTGTCGGGCTTGCGGGCCAGCGTGAGCCCGCGGGCGGCCGCCTCGGCGCGCACCTCCGCCTTCGCGGTGTCGGCCCCGAGCGGGAACAGCGAGTGCCGCAACTGGTCGGCGTCCAGCACCCCGAGCACGTAGGACTGGTCCTTGGCCGGCTCGGCCGAGCGGTGCAGCGAGACCGTGCCGTCCGACGACTCGAGCCGCGCGTAGTGGCCGGTGGCGACGGCGTCGAAGCCGAGTGCCCGGCCGCGCTCCAGCACGGCGGCGAACTTGATCTTCTCGTTGCAGCGCAGGCACGGGTTCGGGGTGCGTCCGGACGCGTACTCGCTGACGAAGTCGGCCACGACGTCCTCGGCGAACCGCTCGGCGAAGTCCCACACGTAGAACGGGATCCCGAGCGCGTCCGCGGCCCGGCGGGCGTCGTGGGAGTCCTCCAGCGAACAGCAGCCGCGGGCGCCGCTGCGGTACGTCTCCGGGTTCTTCGACAGGGCCAGGTGCACCCCGACCACGTCGTGCCCGGCGTCCACCAGGCGCGCGGCTGCGACGGCGGAGTCAACCCCGCCGGACATCGCGGCCAGTACGCGCATCTCGCCTCCTCGAACCCGGGAGATCCTACGCCGGACCGAGTTGGGGACGGTTCCCTACTCGGTCCACCCGGCGAAGTGGACCGAGTTGGGAACCGTCCCCAACCTGGTCCGCGTCCCCAACCTGGTCCGCGTCAGGTGGCGGAGCGGGCCCGGGCGACGATGCCGGGCAGGACGCCGAGCAGGGCGTCGATCGCCCCGAGCGTGGTGTCAGGGCCGAACGAGAACCGCAGGCTGGCGGACGCGTCGTCGAGCGAACGCCCCATCGCCAGCAGCACCTCGCTGGGCTGGTGGACGCCTGCGGTGCACGCCGACCCCGTGGACGCGTCGAAGCCCGCGGCGTCCAACAGCAGCAGCACGTCGTCCGCACGCACGCCGGCGAAGGTGAAGTTGACGATCGCCGGACTGCAGGGCGCCTCGGTGTTCGCCCGCGTGTCGGCCACCGTGGCGAGCGTCCCCTCGACCAGCCGGTCCCGCAGGCCGGCGAGCCGTTCGGACTCGGCGGCGCGACGCCCGGCGGCCACCCGGCTCGCCGCGGCGAAGCCCGCCGCCAGCGCCACCGGTACCGTCCCCGAGCGCAACCGTGCCTCCTGGCCGCCGCCGAACCCGGCCGGCGCGACCGTGACGCCGCGGCGCACCACCAGCGCGCCGATCCCGACCGGCCCGCCGAGCTTGTGCGCGGAGACGCTGAGCAGGTCCAGCCCCGAGCCCTCGAAGTCGAGCGGCAGGTGCCCGAACGCCTGCACGGCGTCGCTGTGCGCGAGCGCCCCGGCGGCGTGCGCGAGCTCGACCACGTCGTCGACCGGCTGCACGGCCCCGGTCTCGTTGTTCACCCACATCACCGAGACCAGCCCGGTGCGCGGCCCGACCAGTTCCCGGGTCCGGTCGAGGTCCAGGTGCCCGGTCCCGCCGACGGGCAGCACGGTCACCCCGGTGAGCCGGTCCCTCGCCGCCGCCACGGACGGGTGCTCGATCGCCGAGACGGCGACCAGCCGGCGTCCCTCCGCACGCGCCCCGAGCAGGGCCAGGTTGTTGGCCTCGGTGCCGCCGGAGGTGAGGACGACCTCGGCCGGCCGCGCACCCAGGTCCGCGGCGAGCGACTCGCGGGCGTCCTCGAGGGCTCGGCGCGCGGCCCGTCCGGAGGCGTGCAGGGAGCT
>JBDHZJ010000012.1:0-16444 GCA_039811825.1 Propionicimonas sp. | reverse complement strand
CTCGTCTACAACAATTCCAATCCCTGGCTGCCGGACCTGCTGGTGTGCCGGGAGGAGGACGCGCCGCGCCTGCTGGCCGTCCTCGCCCAGATCGAAGGAGGACGATGAGCGGCTACGTGCTGAGCCAACTCAGGGCGCTGGAGGCCGAGAGCATCCACATCATCCGGGAGGTGGCCGCCGAGATGCAGCGGCCCTGCCTGCTGTTCTCGGGTGGCAAGGACTCGGTGGTGATGAGCGTGCTCGCCCGCAAGGCATTCGCCCCCGCGCGGATCCCGTTCCCGTTCATGCACGTCGACACGGGCCTGAACTTCCCGGAGGTGATCGCCTTCCGGGACTGGTGGATGAGCCAGCTCGAGGTGCAGCTCGTGGTCGCGTCCGTACCGGACGCGATCGAGCGCGGCGTCGTGCAGGAGGAGCCGAACGGCTCCCGGAACCGGATCCAGACCCCGGTGCTGCTCGAGGCGGCCGAGGAGCACCGCTTCGACGCGCTGTTCGGCGGGGCCCGGCGCGACGAGGAGAAGGCCAGGGCCAAGGAGCGGGTGTTCTCGTTCCGCGACGACTTCGGCCAGTGGGACCCGAAGAACCAGCGTCCGGAGCTGTGGAACCTCTACAACGGCCGCGTGAACTCCGGCGAGAGCATCCGGGTCTTCCCGCTGTCGAACTGGACCGAGCTGGACACCTGGGCCTACATCGAGGCCGAGGACATCCCGCTGCCCAACCTGTACTACGCGCAGGAGCGGGACGTCGTGAAGCGCGACGGCATGCTGTACGCGGTGAACGAGTTCATCACGCCGAAGGACGGCGAGGAGATCCTGCACAAGCGCGTGCGCTACCGCACCATGGGCGACGCGAACCTGACCGCGGCGGTCGAGTCCGACGCGGACACCAACGAGAGCATCGTCGCGGAGATCTCCGCCGCCCGGCTCACCGAGCGCGGCGCCACCCGTGGCGACGACCGGGTCAGCGAGGCAGCCATGGAGGACCGCAAGAAGGAGGGCTACTTCTGATGAGCATGGACCTGTTGCGGTTCGCCACCGCCGGAAGCGTGGACGACGGCAAGAGCACCCTGATCGGGCGCCTGCTGTACGACTCGAAGGCGATCTTCATCGACCAGTACGAGGCCGTGGAGCGGGTCAGCACCCAGCGCGGCAACGACTACGTCGACCTGGCGCTGCTCACCGACGGCCTGCGGGCCGAGCGGGAGCAGGGCATCACCATCGACGTCGCCTACCGCTACTTCGCGACGCCGAAGCGGAAGTTCATCATCGCCGACACCCCGGGCCACCCGCAGTACACGCGGAACATGGTCACCGGCGCGTCCACGGCCGACGCGGCACTGATCCTCGTCGACGCCCGCAAGGGCATGACCGAGCAGAGCCGGCGGCACTCGTTCCTGGCCACCCTGCTGGGCGTGCGGCACCTGATCGTGTGCATCAACAAGATGGACCTGGTCGACTTCTCCGAGGACATCTACAACGACATCGTCGCGGAGTTCACCGAGTTCGCCAGCCGGCTCAAGGTCGGCGACCTCGCCTACATCCCCATCTCGGCCCTCGAGGGCGACAACGTGGTCACGCGCAGCGACCGGACGCCGTGGTTCGACGGCCCCGCGCTGCTGTACCACCTGGAGCACCTGCACGTGGCCAGCGACCGGAACCTCACCGACGTGCGGTTCCCGGTGCAGTACGTGATCCGTCCGCAGTCGGCCAAGGCCCGCGACTACCGCGGCTACGCCGGCACGGTGTCCAGCGGCGTGATCAAGGTCGGCGACCCGATCATGGCGCTGCCGAGCGGCTTCACCACCACGGTGGCCGCGATCGACACCCCGACCGGCCCGGTCACGGAGGCGTACCCGCCGATGGCGGTCGTGCTGCGGCTGGCCGACGAGATCGACATCAGCCGCGGCGACATGCTGGTGCGTCCGAACAACCCCGCCGAGGCCCGGCAGGACCTCGACCTGCGGGTCTGCTGGATGGACGAGACCACGGCGCTGACCCCGGGCCGCACCCTGGCCGTCAAGCACACCACCGTGTGGGGCCGGGTGAAGGTGAAGGAGGTCGTCTACAAGGTGGACATCAACACGCTGCACCGGGACGAGACCGCCGGCAAGCTCGAGCTGAACGAGATCGGCCGCGTCCGGCTGCGCTGCACCCGCCCGCTGTTCATGGACGACTACGTCGAGAACCGGACCACCGGCGCGGTGATCCTGGTCGACGAGGCCACCAACCGCACCGTCGGGGCAGGCTTCCTGGCCTGACCTGGCGGCGCAAAGCCCGGACACAGGCAGGCCTGACATCCTGTGCGTGTCCACGATCCTGGAGTTCACCTGATGGCTGACGAAGTCGGACGGGTCAACGACCTGTTGCTGCCGCCCCACACCCGCCTGTTCCACATCGGTCCGCACAAGACCGGCACCACGGCGTTGCAGGGCGCCGCGCACGCCCGGCGGGAGGAGTTGCTCGAGCACGGCGTGCGCTACCCGGGCCGGACGTTCAACCACCGGGTGGCGGTGAATGCCTTCATGGGCCGCGGCTTCGGCTGGATGGTGGACGGGGAGAAGTCCACCCCGGCGCCGTCCTACAAGAAGTGGCAGGCGCTGAAGGACGAGATGGAGCGCGATCACGAGCGCCGGTTCCTGTTCGGGCACGAGTACGCCTCCAGCGCCGAGGAGGAGCACATCGTCGGCTGGGCGAAGGACCTCGGGCCCAGCCTGCACGTGGTGATCACCCTGCGGGCGTACAGCCGGATGCTGCCGTCCCTGTGGCAGGAGACGCTGAAGCGCAACGCGGGCCGGATGGGGTACGAGAAGTGGCTGCGCAACGTGCTCAAGCCCGAGGAGGTCGGCCTGCCCGGCCGCAAGGTGCGCTTCGACCACAGCTACCTGATCAGCCGCTGGGCGCAGGAGCTCGGCCCGGAACGGGTCACCGTGGTGGCCCTCGACCCCGCCGACCACGCGTTCGTCTTCCACGCGTTCGAGGACATGCTCGGGCTGCCGCGGGAGATGCTGGCCTCGGCGAACCCCGCGGACCAGGCGATCAACCGCAGTATGTCCACGCCGGAGGCCGAGCTGTTCCGCCGGCTGAACATGGCCACCCGCGAACTCGGCCTGGAGTGGCCGAACCACGAGTGGCTGGACTACCACGGCGCGCTGTCCCGGGTGGTGGCCACCCGCACGCCGTCGAAGGACGAGCCGAAGCTGCGGCTGCCGGACTGGGCGCTGGACCTGGGCTACGCCGAGGAGCTGAAGATCGTCCAGACGATCACCGACACCGGCGTGAACCTGATCGGCGATTCGGCGCACCTGGTCGCCGGGGACAAGAAGCCGAAGGCGCCGTACATCGACCACCGCGACATCGCCGAGGTGCCGATCGACCTCGCCGTGACGGCGATGGTGGGCGTGATCGCCGCGGCCACGGGTCGCGAGGCGGTGTCCTTCGAGCGCACCCCCGCGTCCATGATGCGCAAGACGCGCACCGACACCCAGTTCAACGGGGCGCCGAAGGTGGTGGCCCAGACCAGCACCCGGCTGATCGACGAGGTGAAGATCCGGGTGAAGCGCCGCTGGCGGGACCTCACCCGCAGGCTGCGCCGGTCGAAGTAGGGGTTTGCCGAGGGAGGGTTTGCCCCCTCGCCGAAGCGGAATACTCTGGGGTGGTGCGAAGTTGAGTCGAGTGAACTCAACTTTCTGAACCCGAGGAGAAAAGCACGTCGATGGACACCGAGAAGCTCACCACCCGCAGCCGGGACGCGGTGTCGGCCGCGATCCGCACCGCGCTCACCAACGGCAACCCCAACGCCGAGCCGGTGCACCTGCTGCACGCCCTGCTGCTGGTGCCGGACAACCCCGTCGCGCCGCTGCTGGCTGCGGTGGGCGCCGAGCCGAGTGTCGTGGACGCGGCGGCCCGCGGCGCGATCACGAAGCTGCCCTCGGCCCAGGGGTCGTCAGTCACCCAGCCGGCCATGTCCGGCGGCCTCGCCCGCGTCCTCGCGGACGCCGAGACCCGCGCCCAGCAGCTCGGTGACGCCTTCGTGGCCACCGAGCACCTGCTGATCGCGCTGGCCGCCGTGCAGTCGGACGCACGGAAGATCCTCAACGACCTGAAGGTGACCGCCGAGGCGCTCAACGAGGCGTTCGCGCAGCTGCGCGGAACCAAGCGGGTCACCTCGCCCGAGGACGAGGGCGCGCAGTCCGCGCTCGACAAGTACTCCGTCGACCTGACCGCCGCCGCCCGGGAGGGCAAGCTCGACCCGGTGATCGGCCGGGACGCCGAGATCCGCCGCGTGGTGCAGGTGCTGGCCCGGCGCACCAAGAACAACCCCGTCCTGATCGGTGAGCCCGGCGTCGGCAAGACCGCCGTGGTCGAGGGCCTGGCCCAGCGCGTGGTGGCGGGCGACGTGCCGGACTCGCTGCGCGACCGCCGGGTGGTCTCGCTCGACCTGGCCTCGATGGTGGCCGGCGCGAAGTACCGCGGCGAGTTCGAGGAGCGGCTGAAGGCCGTCCTGAACGAGATCCGCGACGCCGAGGGCAGGATCATCACCTTCATCGACGAGCTGCACACCGTCGTGGGCGCGGGCGCCACCGGCGACTCGTCCATGGACGCGGGCAACATGCTCAAGCCGATGCTGGCCCGGGGCGAGCTGCGCATGATCGGCGCCACCACCCTGGACGAGTACCGGGAGCGGATCGAGAAGGACCCGGCCCTGGAGCGCCGCTTCCAGCAGGTGTTCGTCGGCGAGCCGAGCGTGGAGGACACGATCGCCATCCTGCGCGGGCTGAGGCAGCGCTACGAGGCGCACCACAAGGTGCGGATCACCGACTCGGCGCTGGTCTCGGCCGCGTCCCTGTCGAACCGCTACATCACCAGCCGGCAGCTGCCCGACAAGGCCATCGACCTGATCGACGAGGCCGCGTCCCGGCTGCGCATGGAGATCGACTCCTCGCCGGAGGAGATCGACAAGCTGCGTCGCTCGATCGACCGGATGACCATGCAGGCGTTCGCGCTGGAGAAGGAGGACGACCCCGGCTCGAAGGAGCGGTTCGCCCGGCTGAGCGCCGAGCTGGCCGACGCGAAGGAGGAGTTGCGCGGGCTGGAGGCCCGGTGGCAGTCGGAGAAGTCCGGCCTGAACCGGGTCGGCGAGATCACCGAGCACATCGACCGGCTGCGGATCGACGCCGAGCGGGCCCAGCGGGAGGGCGACCTGACCCGGGCGTCCCAGATCCTGTACGGCGAGATCCCCGCCCTGGAGGCGGAGCTCGGGCAGGCGAGCCAGGCCGGCGAGAGCACGTCGCCGATGGTCAGCGAGGAGGTGTCGGCCACCGACGTGGCCGAGGTCGTCTCGGCGTGGACGGGCATCCCGGTCGGGAAGATGCTGCAGGGGGAGAGCGAGAAGCTGCTCGCCATGGAGGACCGGATCGGCGAGCGCCTGATCGGGCAGCGCACGGCCGTCCAGGCGGTCGCGGACGCCGTCCGTCGCTCGCGCGCGGGCATCTCCGACCCGAACCGTCCCACCGGCTCGTTCCTGTTCCTCGGCCCGACCGGCGTCGGCAAGACCGAGCTGGCCAAGTCGCTGGCGGAGTTCCTCTTCGACGAGGAGCACGCCATGGTGCGGATCGACATGAGCGAGTACGGCGAGAAGCACACCGTCTCGCGGCTGGTCGGCGCCCCGCCCGGCTACATCGGCTACGAGGAGGGCGGCCAGCTCACCGAGGCGGTGCGGCGCCGTCCGTACTCGGTGGTGCTGCTGGACGAGGTGGAGAAGGCGCACGCCGACGTGTTCAACATCCTGCTGCAGGTGCTGGACGACGGCCGGCTCACCGACGGCCAGGGCCGGACGGTGGACTTCCGCAACGTGATCCTGATCATGACCAGCAACCTCGGCTCGCAGTTCATGGCCGACCCGAACCTGCAGGCCGAGACCAAGCGCGAGGCGGTCATGGAGGTCGTGCGGAAGTCGTTCAAGCCGGAGTTCCTGAACCGCCTCGACGAGATCGTCGTCTTCGACCCGCTCGGCACCGACGAGCTGGCCCGGATCGTCGACATCCAGCTGAGGCGGCTGAACGCGCGGCTGGCGGACCGCCGGATCGGCGTCGAGGTCACGCCTGCAGGGAAGGACTGGCTGGCGCTGGCCGGCTTCGACCCGGTCTACGGCGCGCGTCCGCTGAAGCGGCTGGTGCAGACCACGGTCGAGGACACGCTGGCCCGGCGGGTGCTGTCGGGTGAGGTCTCCGACGGCGACACCGTGCACTTCGACGTGGGCCCGGACGGCAGCGGCCTGCAGGTCGTCGAGCCCGCGGAGATCGTCTGAGCCACGCCTCCCCGACCCGCCGCGGACCGAGTCGGGGACGGTTCCTTACTCGGTCCACCCGCGGACCGAATTGGGGACGGTTCCTTACTCGGTCCACCCGGGCCGCGGACGATCGCCCCTCAGGCGCCAAAGGTGACCTTCACCTTGTCGCCGCTGAGCGTGGCGTAGACCGAGTGGATGCTCGAGTAGCCGCGCCAGCGCAGGCCGTTGGTGGAGTAGCAGTCGTTGCGGACCTTCACCTTGGTCTTCGCGGTGACCGTGTCGGTGGCGTACAACTTCGGCTTCAGCTTCTTCATCGCGGTGCCGCCGCTGATCACCTGCCACCGGATGGTCGAGGCCCGCACCTTGTTGTTGCCGGGCAGGAAGACGCCGAACCCGCACCCGGCCGGTGACAGCGAGCGCTTCTGCAGGCACGCGTTGAGCTTGGCCTGCGCCGCCTTGCGGATCGCGGCGACGCCCGAACTGCTCAGCTTCAGGCTCAGCGCGTCCGGTGCGGTGAGGCCGGCATTGCCGTCCACCATGACGGTGCCGCCGGAGGCCTGGTACCACTTGCTGGCCGTCCGCACGGTGTACTGGCCGGGGAACACGACCGGCGCGGACGACTGCAGGGGCAGCCCGTTGATGGTCAGGTCGAGCCCGTACGCTGCGTCGAGGTCGAGGGGCAGCTCGAAGGCCACGTCGTCCAGCAGCCAGGTGCCGCCGACGTTGCTGACTTCGAAGGTGGTGCTGGCCGGTTCGTCGCCGATCTGGTAGTCCGCCTGCACGCTCTGGTGGTCGGTGCCGCTGCCGGGGGTGACCACGATCCCGGTGATCGGGGCCGCGGCGAGTGCTGCGGCGAGCATCTCCCCGGTGAGCAGGGCGGTGTCCGCCGGCGGGGTGGCCGCGTAGGACAGCGCGGTGGTGGCGTCCCCGCTCGACACGGCGGTGAGGTAGTTCTGCACGGCGGTGGCCGCGTCGGCGGTCTGTGGCGCGGGTGCCACGGTGCCCGTCTCGCCGGTCGGCGCGAGGGTGGGCACGGTGCCGCCGACGGGGTTGCGGCCCTGGTTGAGCGCGTAGACCGCGATCAGCGCGATCACCAGCACGCCGGCGCCGAGCGCGATGAACAACGGCGCCCTGCTCTTGCGGGGCGCGGGCGCGCCGCCGTAGGGCGGCTGGCCCGGGTAGCCGCCGGGGGGCTGGCCCGATCCGGCCTGGTTCTGGCCGTACGGCGGGGTGCCGGGCTGGGCCGCGTACTGCTGCTGGCCCGGGTAGGGCTGCCCGGGACCGTAGGGCTGCCCGGGGTAGGCCTGCTGGCCCGGGTACGGCTGCTGCCCGGGCTGGGCCTGTGGGCCGTACGCCGGAGCGCCCGGATAGGGCTGCTGGCCCGGCGTGGGGCCGGTCGACTGCTGGCCCGGGTACGGGGGCTGCTGGCCCGGGTAGGGGCCCTGCTGGCCGGGGTAGGGGCCCTGCTGGCCGGGGTACTGCGGGGACTGCGGGGGGCCGGTGTAGCTGTTGCCGGGGTAGGGTCCCCCGGATCCCGGCTGACCGGTCTGACCGGAGGGCTGCTCCGGCTGCTCGTTGTTCGTCACGCCCTGCTCCGCACAGATGTAGTTCGACTGGTGGCGCAACGATAACCGGGCGGGAGTCCGGTCGACCACAGGTCCGGCCGTACGACCTGTCGCGCGTTGCGGCTAGGCTCCGTGGCCATGATCATCTGGACGCGCTGGGGCTTCCTGTCCTTCCTGGGCTTCGGGGTCGGGGTGGTCTTGGCGCTCGGGACCGGAAGCCTGCTGCAGATCGACGGCGGTCCGGCGATGGGCGCGCTGGTGTTCCTCTGGGCAGCGGCGGTGAACCTCGCGCTCGCCTACCTCGTGTACCCGAGGCTCGACAAGCCCCGGCAGGTGACGATAACGCGGCCGCTCCCGCAGCCCTACACCTGGCCGGACGGGCGGGTCCAGACCCACGAGGTGGTGCCGGCGCTCGACCCCGACGGCAGGCCCGTCTGGCAGCAGCCGCGGTCCACGCTCTTCTTCATTCCCGCCGCCGTGTTGTGGATCCCCCTCGGCGTGGTCTCGCTGGTCCTCGCCGTCGCGGCGCTCGTCACGGGCTGAGCGGCCATGAGTCAGGTGGTGCCCGCGCCGGACGACCGCCGTGCGTTCATGGTGGTGAACGGACGGACGGAGCAGTCCTGGGTGGACCCGGACGACCCGCTGCGGCTGGAATTCGAGTACGTCCAGCGGATCGCGGAGGTGCTCGAGGAGACCGTGCTGGCGCGGCCGGCCCACGAGCGCGTCCGGGTGATCCACATCGGCGGTGGCGGGCTCACCCTGCCGCGTTACGTGGCGGCCCGCCGTCCGCACACGGCGCAGGTGGTGCTGGAGCCGGACGAGGGACTCACCGAGCAGGTGCGGGCGAAGCTCCCGCTGCCCCGCCACAGCGGGATCAAGGTGCGCGGCGTGGACGGGCGTACGGGCGCCGCGCAACTGCCGTCCGGTTGTACCGACCTGACGATCGTCGACGCCTTCGCCGGCGCCAGCGTCCCCGCCGAACTGGCCACCACCGAGTTCTTCGCCGAACTGGTCCGCACCCTGCGCCACGGCGGGCTGGTGGTGATGAACCTCACCGACTCCGCCCCGTTCGCGTGGGCACGACGCTGCCTGGCCGGGTTCACGGGCAGCTTCGGCCAGGTCGCGGTGAGCGCGGAGGTGCCGGTCTGGAAGGGACGCCGGTTCGGCAACCTCGTCGTGGTCGCCGGCGCCGAGGTGCCCGTCCAGCCCCTCGAACGGCGGCTGGCCCGCGCCCCGTTCCCGTACCGCCTGTTGCACGGCCGCGAGCTCGCCCGCTGGGTGGCCGGCGCGGCCCCCTTCACCGACGCGGACGCCGAGGCGTCCCCCTCCCCGGCCTGGAGCCGCGGCTGGTTCTCCTGACCCCACCCACCGAGTTGTCAGAATCTGGTGCGGTCATAGGCGCATGAGATTCTGACAACTCGGGGGATGGGGGGTCGGTACGGTTCGGGGCATGGCAGCGCGCGAAGAGCTCATCGAGCAGATCAAGACCCTCGCGGTGGTGTGGGGGAGGGTCACCCTCGCCTCGGGCAAGGAGGCCGACTACTACGTGGACCTGCGCCGGGTCACCCTGGACGGGGTCGCGGCGCCGCTGGTCGGCGAGGTGATGACCGGGCTCGTCTCCGACTGGGAGTTCGAGGCGGCCGGCGGGCTCACCCTCGGCGCCGATCCGGTGGCGGTGGCGATGCTGCACCACGCGGCACTCAGCGGCGGCCGGCTGGACGCCTTCGTCGTGCGCAAGGAGTCGAAGGCGCACGGCATGCAGCGCCAGATCGAGGGCACCGAGGTGGCCGGACGCCGCGTCCTGGTCGTCGAGGACACCTCCACCACCGGCGGCTCGGTGATGACTGCGGTGGACGCCGTCCGCGAGGCCGGGGGAGAGGTGGTCGGGGTGGCCGTGATCGTCGACCGCGACACCGGCGCGAAGGAGAAGATCGAGGCCGCAGGCGTCCCGTACCGCTACGCCGTGGGCCTGGCCGACCTCGGGCTGGCCTGACCGTTCCCGGCCGGTCGCCGGTGGTCGGTCTCGACCGGTGTGGGGCCGGTGGTTAGGCTGGGCCACGGCCGGTCACCTCAACGAATGGAGAAACCCGGATGCTGTGGTTCTTCCTCATCCTGCTGCTCGTCATCCTCGGCATCGCGTTCTACGCGGTCTCGCTGTACAACGGCTTCGTCCGCTCCCGGAACCTGATCCAGGAGTCCTGGCGGCAGATCGACGTCGAGTTGAACCGGCGCTACGACCTGATCCCCAACCTCGTCGAGACCGTCCGCGCCTTCGCCGCCCATGAGCGCAACACCCTCGAAGGCGTCACGAAGCTGCGCAACCAGGCGGCCGCGCTGGCCCAGGCCGGCGGCGGCGCGGTGACCGCGGAACGGGCCCAGGCGGAGGAGGCGCTGAGTGGCGCCGTCCGCAACCTGCTGGTCAGCGTCGAGGCGTACCCCGAACTGAAGAGCAATGTGAACTTCCTCGAGCTGCAGCGCGAACTGACCGCCACCGAGGACCGGATCGCTGCCGGGCGGCGGTTCTACAACGCGAACGTGCGCAACTACAACACCCAGGTCGAGTCGTTCCCGTCGAACGTCATCGCGGGCATGTTCCACTTCGAGAAGGCGACCTACTTCGAGGTCAACGACCCGATGATCCGGCAGGCGCCGAAGGTCAGCTTCGGCGAGATCAGCGACCGGCCCGAGGGCGCCGTCCCGGAGCCCACGAACGACCAGCTCACCGCCGGCTCGCAGCAGGGCGGCCTGCCCAACCCGCAGGCGTACCCGCAGGCCGACCCGGCCGCGCCCGCCCCCGGCGAGTTGAGCGCCCCGCAGCCGCCCACCTACGCCCCGCCGGCGCAGGCCCAGGCGCCCGCCGAGGGTGGGCAGACGCCGCCCACCTACCAGCAGCCGCCACAGCAGTAGCCGACTTCCGCAGCGAACGCCTCCGTTCCCGTCGAGTGCCTCCGCTCAGGCAGGGGCGTTCGACCGGAACGGAGGCGTTCGGCGTCAGGAGAGGCGGCGCTCCAGGTATGTGAGCACCTCGCTCGTGCCGGCGTTCAGCCGGACGGACGCGAGGTCGTCGCCCCTGGTCAGGCCGCGGTTCACCAGCACGATCGGGAGGCCGGCCCCGGAGGAGTGCCGGACGAACCGCAGTCCGGACATCACCGCGAGTGAGGTGCCGGCCACCAGCAGGGCGCCGGCGGAGTCGAGCAGGTCGTAGGCGGCCCGGGTGGTGGCGGGGGGCACCGATTCGCCGAAGAACACGATGTCGGGCTTCAGGATGCCGCCGCACGCGGGGCAGGCCGCGACCACGAAGTCGGCGGTGGATTCGAGCACCACGTCGGCGTCCGGGGCCACCTCGATGTCGCCGAGCTCGGTCACGCGTTCCAGGAAGCCGGGGTTTAGGGCGAGCAGCATGGCGTCCAGTTCGGCCCGTGAGCAGGTCCAGCCGCAGGACAGGCAGCGTATGACGTTGTAGTTCCCGTGCAGGTCGACGACTCGCTGCGACCCGGCCCGCTCGTGCAGCCGGTCGACGTTCTGGGTGATCACCCCCGCGACCACGCCGGCGGCCTCCAGCCGGGCCAGCGCGTGGTGGCCCTCGTTGGGCTCGGTGGCGTGCATGTGGTGCCAGCCGAGGTGGTTGCGGGCCCAGTAGTGCCGCCGCATCGCCGCGCTGCCCACGAACTGGTCGTAGGTCATCGGGTTGCGCGGCTTCGCATCCGGGCCGCGGTAGTCCGGCAGGCCGGAGTCGGTGGAGAAGCCGGCTCCGGTGAGGGCGACGAACGTGCGTCCGGCGAGCGCGGCGACCGCGGCGTCCAGTTCGGCCTGCCCGGCCGGCGGGCGTGCGTCCGGCTCACCGGGCATCCAGCCGATGCCGGTGCGCGAGGTCGGCATCAGCCTTCCGCGACCTCGGCCCCGGCCGCGGCCTTCGCGCGGCGCCGGGCCAGCAGTGCCTCGACCACCATCGGCAGCACCGAGATCACCACGATCGCGACCAGGACGGCGTCGATGTTGTGGGCGATGAACGGGATCGTGCCGAGGAAGTAGCCGAGCAGGGTCACGCCGGCGGCCCAGACCACCGCGCCGACGCCCGTCCAGGTGATGAAGGTGCGGAAGCTCATGTCCGCCGCGCCGGCCACCATCGTGACGAAGGTGCGCACGAACGGGACGAAGCGTCCGAGCACCAGCGCCTTGGAGCCGTAGCGCTCGAAGAACGCGTGGGTCTGGTCGAGGTGCTTCTGCGAGAAGACCTTGCCGATGAACCCGGGCCTCGGCTTGAACAGCCACGGCGAGATGCTCCTGCCCACCCAGTAGCCGACCACGTTGCCCGCGACGGCTGCGACCATCAGGACGAGGATCGAGATCGCGAGGGTGGCCTGCTGGCTCATCCCCGCGAAGGTGATGATCGGCGGGTCCTGGGCGATGAACATGCCCACGGTGAACAGCAGCGAGTCGCCCGGCAGTACCGGGAAGATGGCGCACTCGATGAAGATGATGAAGGCCGCGCCCCACAGGGCCCAGTTCCCGAGGGACCTGAGCAGGAACTCCGGATCGAGCCAGTCGGGCAGCAGCAGGGGCACGAGGGCCAGCTGGGGCAACAGGTTCACAACGTCCAAGGGTAGCGTGACGCCCATGCCCTCCCTGAGTGACGACGAGGTGGCAGCTGTGAGCAGTCCGGGAGTGGGGCCGCATCCGCAGCCCTGGCCCGACGACCAGCGCTACGACCCGCAGCTGCTCGCCGAGGGCGACCGGCGCAACGTGGTGGACGCCTACCGGTACCTGAGCGTGGACGCGATCGTCGCCGACCTCGACACCCGCAGGGCCCCGCTGCACGTGGCGATCCAGAACTGGGAGCACGACTTCAACATCGGTTCGATCGTGCGCACCGCGAACGCGTTCAACGTGGCGGGTGTGCACATCGTCGGACGCCGGCGCTGGAACCGGCGCGGGGCGATGGTCACCGACCGCTACCTGCACGTCCGCCACCACCCGGACGAGGCGTCCCTGCTCGAATGGCTCGGCGAGGCCGGCGTGACCCCGATCGGGGTGGACAACCTCCCGGGCTCGGTGCCGCTGGAGGGCCAGGCCCTGCCCGAGCACTGCTGCCTCGTCTTCGGCTCCGAGGGCCCGGGCCTCACCGACGAGCTCGCCGCCGGCTGCGAGCGGGTGGTGGCGATCACCCAGTACGGCTCCACCCGGTCGCTGAACGCCGGCGCCGCCGCCGCGATCGCGATGTACCACTGGTCGCTGCAGTGGCCGCGCCGTCCCTGACCCCGGACCGAGTGGGGGACGGTTCCTTACTCGGTCCACCGTCCTTGGGGGCCGGGGGTGGACCGAGTAAGGAACCGTCCCCAACCTGGTCCAGCCGGGTGGCGCGGAAAGAGAACCGTCCCCGTTCCGCGTCGACCTAGGATGGGCGCGATGAACGACGAGTACGGGGTCTACTACGCCGACGGCATGGCCGAGCGGCACCTGGCTCGCGCGCGCAACCTGCTGTTCTGGCGGATCGGCTCGATGGTGCTCGGCATCGTGATCATCGGCGTCGTCTGGTACCTGGCGCCCGACCAGTTCGGCGACTGGGGACCGTGGATGATCGGGGTGACGGCGGCGTCCGGCCTGGTCTCGGTGGGCTTCAGCGTGGTCCAGCTGCTGCGGGTGCGCAGGGACGCCGAACTCGCCCGGCCCGGCCTGGCGATCGGGCTGAATCGGGACGGCATGCTGATCGGGCAGCGCTGGCTGGTCTGGCCCGAGGTGGGCTCCGTGGTCGTCCGTCCGGGCTCCCTCGGCGGCTCCTCGACCCTCGTGGCGACCGGACGGGACAGCGCGACCAGCCGGGTGCCGCTGGACTACACCGACACGATGCCGGCCACCCTGGACGCCGCGGTCCGCGTGCTGTCCTCCGGCCGGGCGTGGGTGGACCTCTCCCGCCTGGACTGAACCGCGCGGCGGTCTCCGTCCGGCCGGACTGCGGACCGGCGCGTCCAATCTCCGCCCGGGTGAGGCAAGCCCAGCCGACATTTGAGAGACTGGGGGCATTCTGCCAGGCGGCCGCGATGTCGCGGGCGCCGTCACCTAGGAGAGGCCACACCGAATGCCCATTGCCAGCCCCGAGAAATACGCCGAGATGCTCGACGCCGCGAAGAGCGGCAAGTACGCCTTCCCGGCGATCAACATCACCTCTTCGCAGACCCTGAACGCCGCGATCGCGGGCTTCGCCGAGGCGGGCTCGGACGGCATCATCCAGGTCAGCTCCGGTGGCGCGGAGTACGCGTCCGGCCCGTCGATCAAGGACAAGGTCGCCGGTTCGGTGGCGCTGGCCGAGTACGCCCACGTGGTGGCGAAAAACTACCCGATCAACATCGTGGTGCACACCGACCACTGCCAGAAGGACAAGATCGACACCTGGGTGAAGCCGCTGATCGCGATCTCCCAGGAGCGGGTCGACCGTGGCCTGGAGCCGCTGTTCCAGTCGCACATGTGGGACGGCTCCGCGGTGCCGATGGAGGAGAACCTCCAGATCGCCGACGAGCTGCTCGCCCTGACCAGCAAGGCCCGCCAGATCCTCGAGATCGAGGTCGGCGTCGTGGGTGGCGAGGAGGACGGCGTCGCCGCCGAGATCAACGAGAAGCTCTACACCACCGTCGAGGACGGCCTGCGCACCATCGAGGTGCTCGGCATGGGTGAGAAGGGCCGCTACATCACCGCGCTCACCTTCGGCAACGTGCACGGCGTGTACAAGCCGGGCGCGGTGAAGCTGCGTCCCGAGGTGCTCAAGGAGATCCAGGACGCCGTCGGCGCCAAGCACGGTGTCGAGAAGCCGTTCGACCTGGTCTTCCACGGCGGCTCCGGCTCCACCCCGCAGGAGATCTCGGACGCGGTGGACTTCGGCGTCGTGAAGATGAACATCGACACCGACACCCAGTACGCCTTCACCCGCCCGGTCGCCAACTGGATGCTGAAGAACTACGACGGGGTCCTGAAGATCGACGGCGAGGTCGGCAACAAGAAGCAGTACGACCCGCGCGCCTGGGGCAAGGAGGCCGAGGCCGGCCTGTCGAAGCGCGTCGTCGAGGCCTGCGAGTACCTGCGCAGCGTCGGCAAGAGCATCGGCTGACGTTCGCCAGGCAGTTCGTGGCGGCCCGGGGCTCAGTCCCCGGGCCGTTCCGCGTGCGGACGCGATCAGGCGAGGTGCAGCGGGAGGTGGGGCGTGGTCGGCCACGGGTCTGAGCGCAGCCGTCCGTAGGTGACCACGTCGATGCGCTCGCCGTCGATCAGGAACTTGCCGCGCTCGACGCCTTCGCGGACGAAGCCGGCCGCCGCGGCTACGCCCGCGGAAGCGGGATTGTTCACCCGGTGGCCGAGTTCGAGTCGCTCCAGGCCACCCTCGGTGAGCGACCAGTCGGCAACAGCGGCGGCCGCTCGGGCCGTCCAGCCGCGTCCGCGGGGGAGGCGTTCATCCAGTAGGAGAACCAGCCGCTCCGGTTGGAGGCGTCGACGGTGACCAGGATCAGCCCCACGAGGGTGTCGGTGTCTTCGGTGATCGCGAAGGCCTGGTGTGGATCCTCTGTCAGCGGCCGGACGTAGCTGCGGGCCTCCTCCTCGCTCGCCACCGCTCCCTGGCGCCTCATGTCGGCAGCGGAGGCGAAGGCCCGCCACACCGCCGGGGCGTCGGAGGTCCTCAGTGGCCGCAGCACGGCGTCGCGGATCATGCCCCGAATCATGCACCGGCGCTGGCGGAACCCGTCCGCAACCCGCCTGCCGCGGCTACGATCTCGGCTATGCCTCCCCGCGCCGCCCGCCGTACGGGCGTGCTCGCGGAGTGGAACGACGAGCGGGGGTTCGGTTTCGTCGAGGTCGCGGGACGCCGGACGTTCGTGCACATCTCCGCGTTCGACACCGCCGGCGGGCGTCCGCAGTCGGGCGACTTCGTGCAGTTCGAGGTGGGCACCGAGTCGGACGGACGTCCGTGCGCGGTCCGGGCCAGCCGCGTCTACGGCAGGCCAGCCCAGGGCACGCACCGGCCCGCGCGCCGCGGGGCGATCGACGGGATCACCTTCATCCCGGCGGTGGCCGTCGCCGTGTACCTGTGGCTCGCTGTCACCATCCAGGACGTGTCGGTGTGGTTCCCGCTCGCCTATCTTGTGCTGAGCGGCCTGGCCTATCTGCTGTACGCGGCGGACAAGCGCGCGGCCGTCGCCGGCGCCTGGCGTACGCCCGAGAGCACGCTCCTCCTGGTCTCGCTGCTCGGCGGCTGGCCGGGCGCGGTCGTGGCCCAGCAGGTGCTGCGGCACAAGAACCGCAAGACGAGCTTCCAGGTGGCCTTCTGGGTGGCCGTGCTGGCGAACGTGGCTGCGCTGATCGTGCTCACCGGTGGTGCCCGGCTGCTGCCGGCCTGAGCGGAACTGCACGGTGGATGCAACCGCAGGGCAGGTTGGCGCCGCGCCTTCGCGATCCACAGTGCAGATCCGCTCGCGGTCCTACGCCGGGGACGCGTAGCGCAGGGTCTCGCGCACCGTGGCCGCGACGTACTCCGGTTGGTCGAGGTGCTCCCAGCCGAACCGGAGCACGTGGTACCCGGCGGACTCGAGGAGGTTCTGCCGCTCGCG
>JBDHZJ010000011.1:0-16821 GCA_039811825.1 Propionicimonas sp. | reverse complement strand
GACCAGGTTGACCGGAGCCTCGAAGCCCGGCACCAGGCGGTGGTAGGAGTTCACCGTCGGGTTGGTGAACGCCAGCACGGCCGGGGCGTGCTTGAGCAGGCCGCCGATGTACCAGCGGGCGAGGTCGGACAGGTTCGCGTACCCGGCCTCGTCGTAGAACAGCGGCTCGCCGCCCTTCCAGATCGACTGGTGCACGTGCATGCCCGAGCCGTTGTCGCCGAAGATCGGCTTCGGCATGAAGGTGGCGGTCTTGCCCGCGGCCCACGCCGTGTTCTTGATGATGTACTTGTACTTCATCAGGTTGTCGCCCGCGGCGAGCATCGAGTCGAACTTGGTCGCGATCTCGCCCTGGCCTGCGGTGCCCACCTCGTGGTGCGCCCGCTCGATGCTCAGGCCGGCGTTGATCAGGTTCCGCACCATGTCGTCGCGCAGGTCGCCGAAGTGGTCGACCGGAGCCACCGGGAAGTAGCCACCCTTGTACTTCACCTTGTAGCCACGGTTGCCGCGGCCGGAGCCGTCCTCCTCCGCGCCGGTGTTCCAGGCGCCGGCCTCGGAGTCGATGTAGTAGTAGCCGGCGTTCTGCTTGGTCTCGAAGCGCACCGAGTCGAACACGTAGAACTCGGCCTCCGGGCCCATGAACGCGGTGTCACCGATGCCGGTGGAGGCCAGGTAGTTCTCGGCCTTGCGCGCGATGTTGCGCGGGTCGCGGCTGTAGGGCTCCTTGGTCAGCGGGTCGTGCACGAAGAAGTTCACCGCGAGGGTCTTCGACTTCCGGAACGGATCGATGAACGCGGTGGTGGCATCCGGCATCAGGGTCATGTCGGACTCGTGGATCTTCTGGAAGCCACGGATCGAGGAACCGTCGAAGGACAGGCCGTTCTCGAACACGTCGCCGTCGAAGAAATCGGCCGGCACGGTGAAGTGCTGCATCACGCCGGGAAGATCGCAGAAGCGGACGTCGACGGTCTCGACACCCTCGTCCTTGATGTAGGCCAACAGGTCGTCGGCGCCTTGGAACATCTTTCCTCCACAAGTCAGGGAATTGAACTCTGCACACGCTAGGCAACAGCCGTAACCACCGGGTTGCGTCCACGTTTCAGCGGCGTAACGCGCTGTCCCGGGGCTCCCGGCAACGCCTGATGTCGTTGCCGAAAGGATGCCAGCGTGGACGCCGGACGCTCCGGGCGTCCACGGACTGTCCCGCTCGCTAGGCTCCACCCGTGACCGATCCCGAACCGGCGGACGCCTACCCGGGCGCCAGCATCGGCCTGCCCGAACACGGACGCGGGTCGCTGGCCACCTGGTGGGCCCGGATCGCCGCCCTGGTCCTCGACTGGGCGGCGTGCATGGCGGTCGCGGTGTTCCTGTTCGGGGTCGGCGTGCTTCGGGAGAGCGGCTGGCGGGCCTGGATGGTGCTCGCGACCTACTTCGTCGAGAGCACCGTGCTGACCGCCCTCACCGGGAGCAGCTTCGGCCAGCTGATCGCCCGGATCGGCATCGTCCGGCTGGACGGGCAGCGACTCGGCTGGCTGCGGGCGATCGCCCGCGCGGCGATGATCTCGGTGGTGCTGCCGACCATCGTGATCGGGGCCGAACGCAGGGCCCTGAACGACCTGCTGCTGGGCACGGTGGTGGTGAACCTGCGCAGTCCGGCACGCTGATTCGTTTGGGGAAGTCCGCGGCCTGCGCTACGTTCCCTGCATGCTTCGCTACATCGGCAAGCGCGCGCTGAACTATGTGGTCCTGCTCTACGTCGCGGTGTCGCTGACCTACTTCCTGGCCGCGACGCAGCTGAACCCGGCCTCGCTGTGGGCCGTCCGGCAGCCGCCGGTGGACCCCGAGATCATCGATGCGCAGTTGCGCCAGTACAACCTCAGCGACCAGGTGCCGCTCCTGGAGCGCTACTGGACGTGGTTGAGCGACGTGGTCCTGCACTGGAACTGGGGCTACTCGCCGATGGGGGTCAGCGTCAACGAGCAGATCGCCGTCCGCATGTGGGTGAGCCTGCGGCTGCTGTTGATCGGCACCCTGGCCGGCCTGTTCATCGGCATCGCTGCCGGCGCCTGGACGGCCACCCGGCAGTACAAGGTGAGCGACCGCGTGGTCACCGCCCTGTCGCTGCTGATCATCTCGACCCCGGCGTTCGTGATCGGCCACCTGACCCAGATCGGCGCGACCTGGTTCAACAACGTGACCGGCACCCGCACCTTCGAGTTCATCGGTGAGACCGGCGAGGTGGGCGACTACCCGCTCGCGGCGCTCGTCGACCGATTACAGCACTTGTTCCTGCCGACGCTGGTGCTGATCGTGATCGGCGCCGCCTCGATGAGCCGGATCCAGCGCAACCTGATGCTCGACTCGCTGGGCGCCGACTACGTCCGGACGGCGCGCGCGAAGGGCCTGCGACAACGAAGAGCCGTGATGAAGCACGCGCTCCGCACGGCCCTGATCCCGACCGGCACCTACGTGGCGTTCAGCGTGGCCACGATGTTCGTCGGGGCGACCTTCACCGAACGCATCTTCAGCTTCCCGGGCATCGGCCAGTACGGCATCGACACCATCAACAACATGGACGTGAACGGGGTGGTCGCGGTTACCGCGTTCGCCGGCGTCTGCGTCCTGTCCGGCGCGGTGCTCTCCGACATCATGGTCGCGATCCTCGACCCGAGAGTGAGGCTGGGATGAACACCCCACAGAGTTCTTCTCCTCCGCTGCGCTCCCCCGAACAACCCTGCGGGGGCCCCGAATGACTGCCGCAGACGCGACCGAGGTCGAGGCCCTCTCCGCAACCGCGCTCAAGCCGCAGAAGCGCCTCTCCCGCGGCCGGCTGATCCTGCGCCGGTTCCTGCGCAACAAGACGGCGGTGATCGGGGCGCTCGGCATCCTGTTCCTCGCCTTCCTCGCGGTCTTCGGCGGCGCCTTCGTGTACTGGAAGTACGACGACATCGACATCAACGCCTTCCTTACCGCGCCGGACTCCGCGCACGTGCTGGGCACCACGCAGGCCGGACGCGACGTACTCGCCCTGACCATCCGGGGCCTGGGCAAGTCGCTGCTGATCGGCCTGCTGGTGGCGGTGCTGTCCACCTCGATCGCCGCGCTGGTCGGCGCGTCGGCGGCCTACCTGGGCGGCTGGTGGGAGAAGACGGCGCTGTGGATCATCGACCTGCTGCTGGTCGTGCCGAGCTTCTTCCTGGTCGCCATCGCGTCCCGGGGAGCCCCCGACAGCGACTCGAGCTGGCTGCTCCTGGTGGTGCTGCTGGCCGCCTTCGCCTGGCCTTTGTCGGCCCGCGTCGTGCGCTCGCTGACCCTGTCCATCCGCGAGCGCGAGTACGTGCAGGCCGCCCGGTTCATGGGCCTGCCGTCCGGCCGGATCATCCTGCGGCACATCCTGCCCAACGCGTCCTCGCTGCTGATCATCGACGCGACGCTCAACGTCGGCTACGCGATCCTCGCCGAGACCGGCCTGTCCTACTTCGGTTTCGGCGTGCACTCGCCGGACACCTCGCTGGGCACGCTGATCGGCGAGGGGGCCCGGATGGCCACCACCTACCCGTGGATCTTCCTCGGCCCGGCCGCCGTGCTGGTGTTCCTGGTCATGTGCGTGAACGCGGTCGGCGACGGCCTGCGTGACGCCCTCGACCCCAGTTCCGCCTCCGGAGGCCAGGCATGATTCACCGAACCACCTCCGAGGGGGCCGATCAGTGAGCATCCAGACCCAGGTGAAGGAACGCCGGACCAGGGCCGGCGACACCGTCCTGAGCGTGCGCGACCTGCGCGTCACGTTCCCGAGCGAGGCTGGCCCGGTGCGGGCCGTCCGCGGCCTCAGCTTCGACCTCGCCGCGGGCGAGACGATGGCGATCGTGGGTGAGTCCGGCTCGGGCAAGTCCGTCACGTCGCTGGCCGTGATGGGGCTGCACCCGCCGACGACCCGGATCGAGGGGTCGATCAAGCTGCACGGCGAGGAACTGCTCGGCAACGCCGACGAGGCGATGTCGAAGATCCGCGGACGCGACGTCGCGATGGTCTTCCAGGACCCGCTGTCGGCGCTGACGCCGGTGTACACCATCGGCGACCAGATCGTGGAGGCGATCCAGGCCCACTACGACATCAGCAAGTCGAAGGCCTGGGACCGGGCCGTCGAGCTGCTCGACCTGGTCGGCATCCCGAACCCGAAGGTGCGGGCGAAGTCGTTCCCGTTCGAGTTCTCCGGCGGCATGCGGCAGCGGGTGATGATCGCGATGGCGATCGCGAACGACCCCGACGTGATCATCGCCGACGAGCCCACCACGGCGCTGGACGTGACGATCCAGGCGCAGGTGCTGGAGGTGCTCAAGGCCGCCCAGAAGGAGACCGGCGCGGCGATCATCATGATCACCCACGACCTGGGCATCGTCGCCGGCATGGCCGAGCGCGTGGTCGTGATGTACGCCGGGCGCCCGGTCGAGCAGGGCTCGGTGGACGACATCTTCTACGCCCCGCGGATGCCCTACACGATCGGCCTGCTGGGCACGGTGCCACGCCTGGACCAGGCCAGCGAGGGTGCGCTGCCGGTGCTGGAGGGCAACCCGCCGTCCGTGGTCGACCTGCCGCCCGGCTGCCCGTTCGTGCCGCGCTGCCCGAAGGCTGTCGAGCAGTGCTCGCAGGTGGAGCCGGAGCTCGAGCCGACCGATTCGATGGACCACCTCGCCGCCTGCCACCGGCTGGACGACCTGGTCGGCGCGGGGCATTCGGACCTGTTCCCCGCCCCGGAACTCACCGAGTCCGACCTGGCCGAGGTACCGCGTGAGCAGCGTCCGGTGGTGCTGGAGCTGGAGGGCCTGAAGCGGCACTACCCGCTGATGAAGGGCGCGATCTACCGGCGCCGGGTCGGCACCGTGCACGCGGTGGACGGCATCGACCTCGACGTGCGGGAGGGGGAGACCCTCGGCCTGGTCGGGGAGTCGGGCTGCGGCAAGTCGACGACGCTGCTCGAGATCCTGAACCTCGGCACCCCGACGGCGGGCACGGTGAACGTGCTCGGCCGGGACACCTCGAAGCTGAGCCGGCGCGAGCGCAAGCAGTTGCGGCGCAACCTGCAGGTGGTGTTCCAGGACCCGATGGCCTCGCTGGACCCGCGGCTGCCGATCTTCGACATCATCGCCGAGCCGATGGGCGTGTTCGGCTACAAGAAGGACGAGATCGACACCCGCGTCCACGACCTGCTCCGGCTGGTCGGGCTGGAGCCGAGCCACGCCGACCGGTACCCGCAGCACTTCTCCGGCGGCCAGCGGCAGCGGATCGGGATCGCCCGGGCCCTCTCGCTGGAGCCGAAGGTGATGGTGCTGGACGAGCCGGTCTCCGCGCTCGACGTGTCGATCCAGGCCGGCGTGATCAACCTGCTGCAGGACCTGCAGGGCAAGCTGGGCCTGTCGTACCTGTTCGTGGCGCACGACCTGGCGGTGATCCGGCACATCGCCGACCGCGTCGCGGTGATGTACCTGGGCTCGATCGTCGAGATCGGGGACGTGGACGAGGTGTACACGAACCCGGGGCACCCCTACACCCAGGCGCTGCTGTCGGCGATCCCGATCCCGGACCCGGAGACCGAGCGCTCGCGGAACCGGATCGTCCTGTCCGGCGACCTGCCGAGCCCGGCCGACCCGCCGTCGGGGTGCAAGTTCCGCACCCGCTGCTTCCGCTACGCCGCCCTCGGCGAGGCCGACCAGGCCCGCTGCCGCGACGTGGTGCCGGTGCTCACCGCCCAGGCGGACGACCACAGCGCCGCGTGCCACTTCCCGGTGCCCGTCCCGGGCGAGACCGAGGTGCACGCCGCAGTCTGAGCCCGTCCTCTGCGCCGAGGGCCACCGTCCGCGCCGAGGGCCACCGTCCGCGCCGAGGGCCACCGTCCGCGCCGAGGGCCCTTGTCCGGACGAGGGCCGTCGACGCGAGCGGTGGCCCTCGGTGACGATGGGTGGCTGTTGGCGGGGCCCGCGCGGTAATTCACCCGGGTCCGAGATCGTTAACAGGTCGTTACTCGTCGCTGCGGCTTTCGGAGTTCCGCAGCGGGTATGGTCGGCTCGTATCTGAATGGCAGCGATTGCGTCGCCGCTCTGGCGCGTCCTGCCGTCACTCACATGGAGGTAATGTGAAGGCTTCACGAATCCTGATGCCGCTGATCGCCACCGGTCTCGCCGTGACCATGGCGGCCTGTGGCGGCCCGTCCTCGGCCCCCTCTGCCACAAGCGGCGGCACGGTCGAAGGCTCCCCCGCTGCGAGCAGCGGCTGGGACATCAACGAGACTCCCCACGACCAGCTGACCGGGGGTGAGTTCATCGGCTCGATCAGCTACCCGATCGCCACCTGGAACATCTTCTCGGTCGACGGCAACGACGCGGAGCTGTCGTTCCTCGAGTCGCCGATCACCGCGGCGTACTACGACTACAAGGGCGACGGCGAGCCGGTGATGAACACCGACTACCTCACCTCGGTCGACGAGCAGGTGACCGACGGCAAGCTCGTCCTCACCATGGAGCTCAACCCGGCGGCCGTCTGGAACGACGGCGAGGTGATCGGTGCCGACGACTGGATCGCCACCTGGAAGGCGATGAACGGGTCGAACAAGAAGTTCCACCCCGCCTCCTCCGACGGCTGGGACCAGATCACCGACATCAAGGCCGGCGCGAGCCAGCAGGAAGTGATCATCTCCTTCAAGTCCACCTACCCGGACTGGACCGCGATCGTCGCCGGTGGCCCGCTGCGCGCCGAGGGCGTCGACACGCCGGCCCTGTTCAACAACGGCTGGAAGGACTACGTGGACGAGTACTTCACGGGTCCGTTCAAGGTGACCAACTGGGACAAGACCAGCGGCACCGTGACCATGGAGCAGAACCCCAACTGGTGGGGCGCGAACAAGCCGCTGCTGACCAAGCTGACCTGGAAGCAGGTGAAGACCGAGGCGCTGGCCGCGGCGTTCGCCAACCAGGAGGTCGACTACTACGACATCGGTGCGGACGCCGACGGCTACGCCCAGGCGAACAGCGCGCAGAACTCGGTCGTGCGGGTGGCCGCCGGTCCGAACTTCCGGCACTTCACCTTCAACTCGCAGTCGCCGATCCTGTCCGACCAGAACGTCCGCCAGGCGATCCTGATGGGCATCGACCGCTCGGTCATCGCAGCGTCCGACCTCGCCGGCCTGCCCGGTGACAAGGTGCCGCTGAACAACAACCTGTACGTGTCCAACCAGGTCGGCTACGTCGACCAGGCCAAGGTCACCGGGCTCGACTACAACCCGGACAAGGCCAAGGAGATGCTGGACGCGGCGGGCTGGACGATGAACGAGAGCTCCGGCTACCGGGAGAAGGACGGCAAGGAGCTCGACGTCACCTACGCCCAGCTGACCGGCGTCAAGGCGTCCGAGAACGAGGGCCTGCAGGCCCAGAAGATGCTGAAGGAGATCGGGGTCAACTTCAAGATCAAGAGCGTCGACATCTCCAAGGACTGGCCGGGCGTGCTGATCAACCACGACTTCGACGTCATCGCGTTCTCGTGGATCGGTACTCCGTACCCGCTGCTGAACATCGGCCAGATCTACGGTGGCACCGGGACCGGCAAGGACTTCGTGCCGAGCGATTCCAACTTCGCCCAGCTCGAGATCCCGAAGGTGCAGGAGCTGAAGCCGCAGATCGATGTCGAGATGGACGCGGCCAAGCGCACCGAGATGGGCAACGAGGCGTCCCAGGCCATCTGGGAGGCCGTGCACACCCTGCCGCTGTACCAGCGCCCGATGCTGATCGGCGTCCGGGACAAGCTGGCCAACATCGGCGCCATGGGCATGGCGCGGATCCCGAAGTGGGAGAACGTCGGCTTCACCCAGTGAGCTGATCCGACACGCAGTGGGGGTCGGGCCTTCGGGCCCGGCCCCCATTGCCGTGTTCCCGCAATCGGTCCCCGAGGAGCCGAGGGGCTGCTGCGTTTCCCGGTCCCTGAGGAGCCGAGGGGATCTCGCGCTTCCCGGCCCTGAGGAGCCGAGGGGGCGGCTGCGTATTCCCGGTCCCTGAGGAGCCCGTGAGGAACGATCGGGCGTCACGAAGGGCCGCCGGACACGGTGATCGGAACGAAAAGAAAGGCGGTGGAAATGACTCCACCGCACGATTGTGGCCAGGGCCGGGATCGAACCGGCGACCTTTCACTTTTCAGGCGAACGCTACTACCATCTGAGCTACCTGGCCGAGCAGAAGCAAGAGCGCTTCCAGCGACCCCGACGGGACTCGAACCCGCGACCTCCGCCGTGACAGGGCGGCGCGCTAACCAACTGCGCCACGGGGCCTTGATCAGGCCTCACCGGCCGGTTCCCCGGCCAGCCCCGAAACTATAACGTACGGCCTCGCCCGGGTGAAAATCGGGGTCCGGGACGGGTGGCTGGCCTAGTCTGGGCCGCATGGGACGCCGAGTGATGATCCTCGCCGCAGGCGTGGGTTCGGGACACAACATGGCCGCCAGCGCCGTCGAGGCGGGCCTCGCCGGGCTGGAACCGGACGCGGAGGTGCGCCGGCTGGACATCCTCGAGACGACCAACGACGTGTTCAACCGGCTCTACGACGACGCCTACTTCCAGCTGGTCTCGCAGGCGCCGTGGCTGATCGGGTGGGGCTACGACAACGCCGATCCGCCGTTCAAGCTGGCGGCGTCCCCGTTGCAGCTGCTGGAGCAGCTGAACACGGTCTCGTTCGTCCGCGAGTTGCGGGAGTACGACCCGGACGTGGTGATCTGCACCCACTTCCTGCCGGCACGGCTGGTGTCGCTGATGCTGGCCCGCAAGCAGCTGCGGGCGACGCTCACGGTGGTCACCACCGACTACGACTTCCAGGGCCTGTGGCTGACTGCTCCGTTCCACCACTTCTTCTCCGCCCGGGAGGAGAGCCGCCAGTACCTGATCACGCTGGGCATCCCGGCCGACCGGGTCACGGCGTCCGGCATCCCCGTCCGGGCGGGCCTGGCCGAGCCCGTGGACGACGCGTCCGTGCGGGCGGAGTTCAGGCTGCGTCCCCGTGTGCCGGTCGTGCTAATCTCCGCCGGCGCCGCAGGCGGCACCTACACGCTGCAGCTGGTGCGGCAGGCGAAGCGGATGCGCAGCGAGTTCCAGGCCGTGGTGGTGTGTGGCCGGAACGCGGAGCTGAAGGCGGAGGTGGAGCAGCTCGTCGAGGGCCGGGAGCGGGACTTCGTCGTGCTCGGCTTCACCGACCGGATGGCCGACCTGATGCGGGTGGCCAGCCTGTTCGTGGGCAAGCCGGGCGGGCTGTCGTCGTCGGAGTGCATGGCGGCCGGGCTGCCGATGGTGATCGTGAACCCGATCCCCGGCCAGGAGGTGCGCAACGCGGACTACCTGCTGGAGGAGGGCGCGGCCGTCCGCTGCAACTACGCGACGACGGTGGGCTACAAGATCGACGGGCTGCTGGCCGATCCGGAGCGCCTGGCGGCGATGGCGGCCGCGGCGCGGCGGGTGGGCCGCCCGAACGCCGGCCGCCGGGTGGCGGAGACCTCGCTCGCGGAGCGTCCGGACCCGTTGTGGATCAGCAGGGACGCGCAGCGGGCGATGCTGCAGGCCGCCGAGGACGGCGTCGCCGCGGTCGACGTCGAGGCCGAGCAGCGGCTGCGCACCCTGGTCGACCCCGACACGGGGGCGTCCCTGGCACTGCTGACCCAGGCGCAGCTGGAGGTGCTGGGCGCGCGGGACTGGTCCTCGTCGGTGCACCTGGCGCTGCCGTACCTGAACGCCCTGCGCTGGCAGCCGGAGAACTTCGACCTGGCCTCGGCCGGACGCTGGCTGCTCGGCGACCGCCCGGAGCGCACCCTCGATCTCCGCTGAGCGTGGCGGGTGTGAGCGGAACAGGCGGGACGGGCGGACCGAGCCGTCGCCGCGCGGTGCGACCGGGCGAGGACGGCCCCCGGCGGGTCGAGCAGGACGGCCGGGTCTGGCGGGTCCGCTCCCTCGATGTGGCGCGCCAGGTGCTGCGGGCGCGTGACCGGACGACCCAGGCGGGGTTCACGGCGGAGTGGATCCCCAAGGGCTACCTCAAACACCATCCGATCCTGATCTCGGACGGACCGCAGCACGACGAGCAGCGCCGCAAGGTGGCCCGCTTCTTCGCCCCGGCCGTCGTGGCCGATCGCTATTCGGGCACGATGGCCGCCTGTGCCGACACGCTGCTGGCCGAGGCGGGGGAGCGGGGCACCGTCCGGTTGGACGAGCTCGCGCTCCACTACGCGGTCGAGGTCACGGCAGAGGTCGTCGGCTTGACCGAGTCCCCGGTACGCGCGATGGCACGCCGGCTCGTGTCGTTCTTCAACCAGCCCCCCTTCGACATCACCCGGCCCGACCTGGGCCGCACCCGCGCGCAGTGGGCACAGGCTGCCGTGAACGGCCTGGGGCCGGTGGTGCGCTTCTACCTCGCCGATGTCCGGCCCTCGATCCGCGCCCGCCGAAGGCAGCCGCGCGAGGACGTGATCAGTCACCTGATCGCCGAGGGCTACACCGACGCCGACATCCTCGTCGAGTGCGTCACCTACGGAACGGCCGGCATGGTCACCACGCGGGAATTCATCGCGATGGCCTGCTGGCACCTGCTCCGGCACCCCCCGCTTCGGGAGCGGTACCTGGTCGCGGAGCAGACGGAGCGGTTCGCGATCCTCAACGAGATCATCCGGCTCGAGCCCGTGGTCGGCCACCTGTACCGGCGGGCGCAGGCCGAGCTCGCGCTCGCCGAGGGCGGAGCGTCCTGGACGGTCCCGGCAGGCGACCTCATCGATGTGTGCGTGCGGCCCGCCAACGCCGACCCGGAAGCGGTGGGTGAGGCTCCGCTGGACCTGTGCCCGGGAAGGCCACTGCCGCACGGGGTCAACCAGGCCGGGCTGAGCTTCGGGGACGGGGCGCACCGTTGCCCCGGACAGCCGCTGGCCATCCTCGAGGCGGACGTGCTGCTCACCCGGTTGCTGGCGCGCGAGCCCACCCTCATCGCAGAGCCCACCATCGAGTGGGACGACCTCATCGCCGGCTACGCGCTGAGGGGCTTCGAGTTGCGCCTGTGAGGGTCGGACCCACCGACGAGGTCGAGCGCCACGCGGTCGACCCGCCGCGGCCGGGGGTCGGGCATCGCGGGACCGGATTCAGCTAGCGTGGCGCAATGGACACCACGGACGTGCCCGAGCGGCAACCGGCAACCAGGGGGCGCGCAACGACCCCCGGTCTGGATCACGGCTTCGACCGCGCCGCTCGCCGCTACGACCTGCTCACCGGACTGAACCCCGGCTACCACCGCCACCTCGCCGACGCCGCGCGGGAGCTTGCCGCCCGGCTCGATCCCGATGCCCCGGCCACGCTGCTCGACCTCGGCTGCGGGTCTGGTGCCTCCACCGCGGCACTGCTCGGCGCGTTGCCGAACGCCGCCGTGGTCGCGGTCGACGCCTCCGCCGGCATGCTCGAGCAGGCCCGGGCCAAGCGGTGGCCGGCGTCGGTACGGTTCGTCCATGCCGCGGCGGAGCAGTTGCCCGACCTCGGCCTCGCCCCTTCGGACGGGGCGATCGCCGCCTACCTCTTCCGCAACGTGCCCGCCGAGGGCCGCGACCACGTGCTGCAGCTGGTCCGCGAGCAGCTCGGGCCCGGCGGCTGGCTGGTCGTGCAGGAGTACTCGGTGGCCGGCCGACCCCTGCGCGCACTGGTCTGGACGCTGGTCTGCTGGCTGGTGGTGATCCCGCTGGCGTTCGTCCTGCGGGGGTCGCCGCGGCTCTACACCTACCTGTGGCGCAGCGTGCTGGACTTCGACAGCACCCAGGGCTTCGCCGCACGACTGGCCCGGTCGGGTTTCACCGAGATCACGCGGCGGGACGTCCGTGGCTGGCAGCGCGGCATCCTGCACACCTTCGTGGCGCGCCGGCCGGACGACGGCTGATCAGGCCGCGGAGAGCGCGGCCGCGGCCGCCGCGACGGAGTGGCCGAGCGGCTGGAACACAGCCGGGGCCGCTGCCTGGTGGCGTCCGCCCACCCACAGCGCGAGCGTGGGCAGGTCGGCGAGGGCCGCCGCCACAGGCCGGAGGCGGACCGCGTCCGCGCGTCGGTGCAGCGAGGTGACGGCGTGCCGGGCTCCCGTCTCGACCACGGCCTCCCGCCAGGCCGGAACGGGTACCTGCGCACCGAGGTACACGGTCCGCAGCCCGGAGCGGCGCGCGGCGGTGGCGAATGCCAGCAGGCCGATCTCGTGGTCCGCGCCCGGGGGCGCGCCGATGAGCACGGCCGGTCCCCTCGCCGACGTGGCCGCCGCGTCGTAGGCAGCGGCCAGCCGACGCACCACCCCTGCCGCCACGAGGTGTTCCCCGGCCACCGTGATCTCGCCGCGCGCCCAGGCGCTGCCGAGGGCCGACATGGTCGGCAGCAGCCACTCGTCGGCCAGCCGCTCGAAGTCGTCCCGCGCGAAGGACTCGGCGAGGATGCGCTCGATCGTCTCGCCGTCCAGCCGCGCAGCTGCAGCGAGCAGGTCCCTCCGGGCGCCGGCGCCGTCCTCGTCGACCCGGATCCGGCGGGCGGCCTCTGCGGCGGCCCGGCGGGGCGGCCAGCCCGCACGGACCAGGTCGCTCATCCGGCGGATCGCAGAGATGGCTGCCTCGTCGTAGAGCCGATAGCCCGATGGACTGCGGGCCGGCTCGACCAGTCCGTAGCGGCGCTCCCAGGCCCGCAGGGTGTGCTCGGGCACCCCGGTGAGTTCGGCGACCTTCTTGATCGTGTCCATGACGAGCCGATCGTACGCCGGGGAGAGCCAGCGCCAGGAGGGTTGCGGTGTACGTACTTTGTCGAATGTTTTGCGCTCAGGTGTTCTCGGCCGATGCACACCATGCAAGAATCCTGTTCAAGGTTTTGGAGTGAAGGAGGCAGCGATGTCGGATCGGGTGCGCCAGGTGGTCGTCACGGCCAGTGCCGTGTTCATGGTGGTCGGAACCCTCTTCGGGATCGGCCTGATCGGTACTCCCGTGGAGAACTCCGCGGGAGGAAGCCTGTCGGCCACGGCAACCCTGCTCGCTCCGGCGGTGCGGGCCTTCTCGATCTGGTCGGTGATCTACGCCGGCCTGATCGCCTACGTGGTCTGGCAGTGGCTGCCGTCGAACGCCACTTCCCCGCGCGCCCGCCGGATCGGCGCCCTGTCGGCGGTGTCCATGGTGCTCAACGGCGCCTGGCTGCTGGTCACGCAGGCCGGCTGGCTGTGGGTGAGTGTGGTGGTCATCCTCGGCCTGGCCGCGACGCTCGGAGAGTTGATGCGCCGGTTGGGCCGCCCGACCCGGGCCGGATCGGTGGAGAAGCTTCTCGTGGACGGCACCTTCGGCCTTTACCTCGGCTGGGTGTCGATCGCGACGGCGGCGAACATCACCGCCGCGCTGGTCGCCTCCGGCGTCAATCCTCGCCCTGAGGTCGCCGAGCTGTGGGCGGTGGGGGTGCTCGCGGTCGCCGCGGTGATCGGCGTGCTGCTCGCCCGGGTGCTGGACGGCCGCCTCGGCGTGGCGCTGGCGATGTCGTGGGGCCTGTTCTGGATCGCGTTCGGTCGGCTGGCCGGGGAACCGTCCTCGGCCCTCGCCGGGGCGGCCGCCGGGGTCGCCGCAGCAGTTGTGCTGACCGCCACGGGGTTGATCTGGCTCCGTCGGGCCGGTGAGCCTGTTCTCGTCCAGGCCCGCCACCGCTGAGGCATCATGCGCACGAACCCTGAAGACACCGATCGTCGGCAGCCGCGGATGCAGGACGGCCTGACCGCCGGGCCGGAGCACGACCTCGTGGTGCTCCTCGACGACCACGACCGCCCCTGCGGCGCCGCGCCGCGGGCGCAGGTGCACACCCACGACACACCGCGGCACCTCGCGTTCTCCTGCTACCTGTTCGACGACCGCGGCCGGGTGCTGCTCACCCGGCGGGCGCTGGGCAAGGCGACCTGGCCCGGAACGTGGACGAACTCCTGCTGCGGCCACCCGCGCCCCGGCGAGCCGGCTGAGGACGCCGTGCGCCGGCGGGTCGGCGAGGAACTCCGGGTTGCGGTCGAGGAGCTCGAGCTGGTGCTGCCCGACTTCGGCTACCGGGCCACCGATGCGTCCGGGCTGGTGGAGAACGAGCACTGCCCGGTGTGGCTGGGCCGCCTCGCGGGTACCCTGCGCCCGGACCCGCGCGAGGTCTGCGAGACCGCGTGGGTGGCGTGGGACGACCTGGCCCGGCTCGTGGCGGGCGCCCCGTCCCTGGTCAGCCCGTGGTGCGCATTGCAGGTGCCGCTGCTGGACGATGCGATCGGGAAGGCGGGTGCGGCGTGACGCTGATCCATTCCTCGGCCCGGCACGGGGCCGACGCCGAGCGGTCGGTACCGGGCGACGACACGACGGTCGCGGCGGTCGAGGCCGAGGTCGACCGGACCGTCGCGGCCCTCCGGACGACCTGGACCGGGCTGGCGGCGGCCGTGGTGCCGCGGCCGGGCGTGCTGCACACCGACTCCGTCCTCGACCTGCTGGAGGGCATGGTGGCCTCCGGCGGCAAGCGGTTCCGTCCGCGGATGGCGCACTGGGGCTGGGTAGCGTCCGGGGCGCACCGCACCGGCGCCGGCCACGCTGACCTGGTCCGGGTCGGTGCGGCGCTCGAACTGCTGCACGTGTTCGCGCTGATCCACGACGACGTGATGGACGGCTCCGAGACCCGGCGTGGGCGGCCCTCGGTGCACGCCAGCGCCCGCGACCAGCACCGGCACCGGCACGGCATCGGCGACCCGCAGCGGTACGGCGAGAACATCGCGATCCTCGCCGGCGACCTCGCCCACAGCGAGGCCGGCCTGCTCGTGGCGGGCCTGCCGGAGCGGCTGCAGGAACTGTGGCGGACGCTGTGCGTCGAGCTGATGATGGGCCAGGGCCGCGACCTGGTCGGCGCGGCGAACGGCCGCCGCGACCTGGCGCACGCCCGCGAGGTGGCCCGGGCCAAGTCGGGCGCCTACACCGTGTGGCGCCCGCTCCAGCTGGGCGCGGTGGCGGGTGGGGCAGGGGCGGACACCCTGGCCGCGCTGCAACGCTACGGGGTGGCCGTCGGCGAGGCGTTCGCCCTCCGCGACGACATTCTCGGCGTGATCGGCGACGCGTCGGCGACCGGGAAGCCGGTCGGGGACGACATCGTCGCCGGCAAGCCCACCGTGCTGATGGCGCTCGCCGCGCAACGGTTCTCCCCGCACTGGCAGCGCGCCCTGCGCCGGGCGGCGGGCGGGCACCCGTCCGGGCGCCTGGTGGCCGCGCTGCAGGCCGAGTTCGTCGGCTCGGGCGTGATCGCCGAGGTCGAGGCGATGATCCACGACGCGGTCGCGGACGCGCGCCTCGCGCTGGCCGACCCGGCGATCGACCCGGCCGCGGCGCCCGGTCTGGAGGCGCTCGCCCACCGGGTGGCCTGGAGGGACGCATGAAGTCTCCCGCGCGACACCGCCCGGGCACCCCGCGGGACGCCGGATGAGCCGCGTCGCGGTGGTGGGCGCCGGGCTGGCCGGGCTGTCGGCGGCGTCGCAGCTGGTCGCGGACGGGCACGACGTGGTCGTGCTCGAGCGGGACGGCGGGCCTGGCGGCCGGGCCGGCACGCTCGCGTCCGACGGCTTCACCTTCGACACCGGCCCGACCGTGCTGACCATGCCGGACCTGCTCGACCGCGCGTTCGCCCGGCTCGGCGCCGACCGGGCGGCGCTGTTGCCGCTGCGCCGCCTCGACCCCGCCTACCGCGCGGTGTACGCGGACTCCTCGCAGTTGCTGGTGCGCGCGAACGCGTCCGACCAGGTGGCGGAGCTCCGGCGCCGGGGGCTGGCCAGGGACGCGGCCGCCTTCCCCGGGTTCGTCGCGTGGCTGGAGGACCTGTACGCGGTGGAGGTGCCGCACTTCATCGAACGCAACTTCGACTCCCCGCTCGACCTGCTGGCCAGCCCGGGGGCGGCGGCGCGGCTGGTCGGAATGGGCGGCTTCACCAGCCTGGAGAAGGCCGTGACGCGGTGGTTCCGTGATGACCGGCTGGTGCGGCTGTTCACGTTCCAGGCGATGTACGCGGGGCTGGCACCCGCCGAGGCGCTGGCGATCTACGCGGTGATCACCTACATGGACTGCATCCGGGGTGTGTACTTCCCCGAGGGCGGCATGCGGGCGGTGCCGGACGCGCTGGCCGGCGCCCTGGCCGCGGCCGGCGCCGATCTGCGCTACGACAGCCCGGTGAGCCGGCTGCTCACCGACCGCTCCGGCAAGCTCGCCGGCGTCCAGGCCGGGGGCGAGCGGATCGCCGTGGATGCCGTCGTGGTCACCCTCGACCTGCCCACCGCCTACCGGCAGCTGCTGCCGGAGCTCCGGCCACCCCGAGGCCTGGCGAAGGCGGCCTGGTCGCCGTCGGCGCTGGTCTGGCACGTCGGGGTCCGGGGGACGCCGCGAGCCGGGGTGGCGCACCACAACATCCATTTCGGCGAGGCCTGGCAGAGCTCCTTCGACGAGCTCGTCAAGCGCAAGGAACTGATGAGCGACCCGTCCCGGCTGGTCACGATCCCCAGCCTGGACGACCCGGGCGCCGCGCCGGACGGGCACAGCACGCTGTACGTGCTCGAGCCGGTGCCGCACCTGGGCGCCGGCATCGACTGGACGGCCGAGCAGGGCCCGGCGCGGGAGCGGCTGCACGGGTTCCTGGCCGCCCACGGCTACCCCGACGACATCGTCACCCAGCGCCTGGTCACCCCGGCGGACTGGGCGGCGCAGGGCATGGCGATGGGCACCCCGTTCAGCCTGGCGCACACGTTCTTCCAGACCGGGCCGTTCCGTCCG
>JBDHZJ010000010.1:0-17127 GCA_039811825.1 Propionicimonas sp. | reverse complement strand
GGTCCGGCGATCCGCCAGTAGCCGGATGGAACCTGGTTCCCGCCAACGGTCTCGGCCATGGCCGGGGAGGGGTGCAGTGAAGATGCAGGGCAAGAGTGTTCACGGAGGCCAGCGTGGTGCCGCCGCGGTCGAGTACGGCGTCATCGTCGGCCTGGTCAGTGTGGTGGTGATGGCCTCGGTCGCGCTGCTGGGCGGCAACCTCTCCGGCACCTTCTGCAGTGCCGCCCAGAGCCTCGGTTCCGACGCGAGCTGCGTCCAGGCGTCGTCCGACCCGGGGGACGACTCCGGTGCGGGGTCCGCAGCGGGCTCGGGTTCGGTCGCCGGGGGGAGCGGCGCCGGCGAGCAGGCCGGATCAGGTGCCGTCAACAACGGCGGGTCGAGCGGCTCCACCGACAACAGCGGGTCGAGCGGCTCCCCCGACAACAGCGGGTCGAGCGGCTCCGCCGACGCGGCAGCCACGAACTCTCCCGGACGGATCACCTTCTACACCGCCGTCGTCGACCAGGACCAGCGCAAGCGCGACCTGTCAGCCCGGTTCAACCTGGGCTGGTTCCCCGACAGCTGGAGCGACGTCGAGTACCCGGAATCGCTCACGGTGGACGTCACCTGGAGCCCCGCTCTGGAGGTCGACCAGGTGATCACCGGCTCGAGCGGAAAGTGGGAGTACACGTTGGTCGAACCCGGGCACATGCGCCTGGTTCGCACGGGAGCCGTCGATGCGGGCGGGTTCAACCCCGAGCCGGAGATCCTGCTGACCAAGCCGGAGCGGACCCAGGACGTCACGGTCACTTTCACCGCGAAGGCGCCCAACGCCCCCTCGGTCGTGGCGACGTCCACGACCACCGCGGTGCCGTACAAGTAGGCGGATCAGCCCCACAGCCGGGCCAGCTCCTGGGCCAGCACGACCACACCCATCACGAGGACGAACACGCCGAAGCCCTTGCGCAGCGAGCGCTCCGGGATCCGCCCTACCAGCGCGGAGCCCACGAAGGAGCCCGCGACGGCCGCGGCCGTGACCGCGAGCACCACCGGCCAGTCCAGCTGGACCGTGAACAGGTGGGCGACCAGCCCGGACGTGGTCTGCATCGCGATCACCAACAGTGAGGTTCCGACCGCGACCGCCATCGGCAGTCCGCCGAGCAGCGCGAGCGCCGGCACGACGAGGAAGCCGCCGCCGGCGCCGACCAGGCTGGTCACGAAGCCCACCCCGAACCCCTCGGCGAGCGTGCGGAAGCCGCGGTGCGGGGGAGGTCCGTCCTGGGCCCGGGCGTCCTTGCGTCCGCGGATCATGGCCACCGAGGTCACGATCATCATGGCCGCGAACAGGATCATCAGCACCACGCCGGGGATGTGGCCGCCGATCAGGCCGCCCACGAACGCGCCGGCCATGCCGGCCAGGCCGAAGACGAGGCCGGTGCGCCACGCGACCCGTCCGGCGCGGGCGTGCCTGGCCATGCCGACCAGGGAGGTCACGCCCACGACGAACAGCGACGCGGTGATCGCGTGCAGGGGATCCATCCCCAGCACGTAGGTGAGGATCGGGACGGTGAGGATCGACCCGCCACCGCCGAGCAGCCCCAGCGAGACCCCGATCAGGATCGAGAGCAGCAGGGTGAGGGCCAGTGACCAGGTGATCCCCATGTCGTCCTAGACGGTGGGCAGGCCCGCCGCCTGCCAGGCCAGCATGCCGCCGGCCATGTTGTCACAGTCGTACCCGGCCGAGGCGAGGAACTGGGTGGCCCTGCCGCTGCGGTTGCCACTGCGGCAGATCGCGATCACCGGCTGCGCCGGATCGAGCTCGCCCAGCCGAACGGGCAGTTGGCCGAGCGGGATGTGGATCGTGCCGGGGATGCGCCCCTGCGCGACCTCCGAGTCCTCGCGGACGTCGACCAGCTGAGCCTGCTGCAGGCGGGCGTGGGTGTCGTGGATGGTGATGTCAGCCAACGCTGATCGCCTCCTTCGTGTTCTCGTGGGCGAGCCAGCCGAGGTAACTGCCCTCCAGTTCGGCGACGTCGTAGCCGGCCCGGCGCAGCGCGCTGGCCGCGACGCTCACCCGCACGCCGCTCTGGCAGTAGGCGATGATCCGGCCCTCGGTGGGCAGTTGGTCGAGGTGCCACAGCGCGCGGCCACCGCTGAGCTGCTCGGCACCGGGGATGTGGCCGGCGGCGAACTCGGTCTTGTTCCGCACGTCCAGCAGTATGGCGCGCGCGGCCTCGTCGAGGTCCTTCGGCTCGATCACCGTCGGCACCACGGTCGGCAGCCCGGCGATGCTGGTCGTGTAGCCGATCACGGTGTCGATGCCCACCCGGACCAGGTGGTCGCGGTACTCCTGCGCGGTCGCCTCGTTCGGGGCGAGCAGCACGAGCGGCCGGCTCTCCTGCTCCGGGTCGTAGACCCAGGCGCCGTAGCTGGCGGCCTTGCCGACGCCGGGCACGTTCAGGGACCGGGCGACGGTGCCGGTGTGCACCTCGCTGTTGTGCCGGGTGTCGACGAAGATCAGCTCGTCGGACGCGAGCCGGGTCGCCAGCGTCGCGTTGTCGAACTCGACCAGCGGCGTCGGGTCGCCGATCACGGCCGGGCCGAGCTTGTTCTGGCGCTTCATCCGGGCGAAGTAGGCGTGCGCGTCCGGCTGCCCGTCCAGCAGCGCCTCCACGAAGCCGTCCTCGTCGTTGTCCCGCAGGTACGGGGCCCACCAGGCGTTCTCACGCTCGTAGCCGACCGTGGTGGACGCGATCGAGCCCAGGGCCCGGCCGCAGGCGCTGCCGGCGCCGTGCGCGGGGTGCACCTGCACGTAGTCGGGCAGGGCGAGGAACTCGTCGCGCAGGCTGGCGAACAGCGCCCGCGCGCCGGCGAAGCGGGTGTTCACGCCGCCGGCGGCCTCGTCCAGCAGGTCGGGGCGGCCGAGGTCGCCGACGAACACGAAGTCGCCGGAGAAGTAGTAGCCCGGCTGGTCGGAGAAGGCACCGTCGGTGACCTGGAACGAGAGGTGCTCGGGGGTGTGGCCCGGGGTGTGCCGGGCCTCCACGACGATGTTGCCGAGCCGGATCGCGTCCCCGTGGTGGAGCCGCTCGGCCTCGAAGCCGTACTGCCAGTCGTCGCCGCCCTCGGCGGAGACGTACATGGTGGCGCCGGTGGCGGCGGCCAGCTCCCGGGTTCCGGAGAGGTAGTCGGCGTGGATGTGGGTCTCGGTCACCGCGACGATCTTCATGCCGTTGCGTCGGGCCAGGTCGAGGTAGGGGGTGAGGTCGCGGCGGGGATCGATCACGATCGCCTCGCCCTTCGCCTGGCAGCCGACGAAGTAGCTGGCCTGCGCGAGGTCCTCGTCATAGATGCGCTCGAGAAGCATGTTTCTCCTGAACTGGGTTCGCGTATACCCCGGGGGGTATCTCTTACGTCCTCCACCATAGCGATACCCCGGGGGGTATGAACAAGCACGAGGGCCGTCTCAGCGGGCGGAGTGGGTAGGACTGCTGAGGGCGCGGGCCTGCGACCGTCTTGTGGTCGGCATCCGGGCGAAGGAGCGTGGGGAGCACAAGCCGCCCGCGTCGGGGACCGGGAGGTCTTCGTTAGTCTTGCGCCGTGACCGGAGGTGGTGCAGGAGGGGCGGCCCCCGAGCGGGCCGGCGGCGAGGGCGTGCTCACCGTCGTGGTCGCGTTCGCGGCCAACCTGCTGATCGCGGTCGCGAAGACCGTGGCCGCGGGCATCACCGGTTCGGCGTCGATGGTCGCCGAGGCCGTGCACTCGTGGGCCGACACCGGCAACGAGGTCTTCCTGCTGATCGCCCAGCGCCGCGCCGCCCGTCCGCCGGACGCGGAGCACCCGCTCGGCTACGGCCGCGAGATCTACGTCTGGTCGATGTTCGCCGCGATCGGCCTGTTCGCCGTCGGCGCGGGGGTGTCGGTGACCCACGGCGTCCAGGAACTGCTGGACCCGCAGCCCGCCGAGGAGTTCGGGGTCGCCTACCTCGTCCTGGCCGTCGCGTTCGTGCTGGAGGGCGTCTCGTTCCTGCAGGCGAGGCGACACCTCCGGGCGTCCGCCGCGCGCAACGAACGTGACCTGTGGACGCAACTGATGCGCACCTCCGACCCCACGGTGCGCGCGGTCTTCTTCGAGGACGCGGCCGCCCTGGTCGGCATCGTGATCGCGGCGGCCGGCATCCTGGGCCACCAGCTCACCGGCTCCGCCGTCCCGGACGCGATCGGGTCGATCCTGGTCGGCGTCCTGCTCGGCGTGGTGGCGGTCGTCCTGATCGACCGCAACCGCAGCTTCCTGGTCGGCGAGGTGGCCGACAAGCGGGTCTGGAACGCCGCGCTGGCGGCGCTGCTCGACCAGCCCGAGGTGGAGCGGGTCACCGAGCTGAGGCTGTCGCTGGTGGGCCCCGGGCAGGTGTTCCTCTCCGGCGCCGTGGACCTCGTGGGCAACCCGGACGAGCGCACCGCCGCAGGGCAACTCGCTGCGCTGGAGCGGCGGCTCGTCGAGCGGGCGGAAGTGGTGCTCGCGCTCGTCTCGCTGTCGGATCCGGCCGACCCCGCGCTCACGCCCCGGGGCTGAGGCAGTCAGGAGGCGGGGTGCCCGAGTTCGTGATCGTGCGGGAGAGCCCGCGTCCCGCGTCCGAGGTCTTCGCACGGCTCGTCGACTGGGACGCCCACTCCGCGGCGATCCCGCTGACCCGCCTGTACCACGAGGGCGAGCCGCGCCGCGGGCAGCGTTTCGTGGCCCGGACGGGCGTCGGGGTGCTGGGCTTCGACGACCCGATGGAGGTGGAGCTGTTCCGCCGGCCCTCCGGCGACCTGCCGGGGCTGGTCGAGGTGGCCAAGCGTGGGCGGGTGATCGGTGGCCGGGTCCGCTGGACGGTGACCCCGACCCGGGCGGGTTCGAGGGTGGAGTGGCGGCAGGAGTTCCGGCTGGGCCGGCTGCCCCGGCTGTTCGACCCACTGGTCGGCGTCCTGGCCCGGGCGAGCTACGCCGCGGGACTGCGGCGGTTGCTGCGCTGACCGGGTCGGCCGGGCGCGCCTGCGCCCTAGGCCACGCGCTCGACCACCACGCGCACCGGCACGTTCAGCGACCGGCCCACCACGCAGTAGCGCTCGGTGGACGTCGCGAGCCTGGCCAGGTCGGCGTCCGACGCGTCGGTGTCGAGGACGGCGGTGACCAGCACGTCCCGGATGCCGACCGGCACGTCGCGGTCGACCCCGAGGGTGCCGCGGGCGTCGTAGGCGCTGGTCGCGGTGAAGGCGGCCGACCGCACGTCGAGGCCCATCACCGTGGCCACGCTGCGCATGGTCACGCCGGCGCAGCCGAGCAGCGCCTGCAGGAGCATGTCGGCGGAGCAGGCGTCGCTGCCGTCCCCGCCGGTGGCGGTGTGCAGCCCGGCCCGCACCGGGCCGGCCCAGCCGTCCACGGTGCAGGTGATGCCCGGCTCGGTCCAGGCGGCCCGTGCGTCGAGGGCGGCGAGCGCGGTGGCGGGTTCGGCGCGGTAGCGCTCCCGCAGCGGTGCCTGCGCGGCCCGCAGGGATTCACGATCCATCGGCCCAGTATGGGCGGTGGCCGCGTCCGGGTCGATGGGCAGGCTCTACCCCTCCCGGGCAGACCCTGCAGCGCGTGCCGGCTCGTCCGACTCGATCCGGCGCAGGATCGCGGTCAGCTGGCGCAGGTCCTCGCCGAGGGCCGCCGCCTCGGACGCGCTCCGGACGGCGACGAAGCCCGTCTGCGTGGCATACATCTCGATGGCGGAGGCGGCGCCGGGCCGCGATCGCTCCGTGGCGTAGAGGGTGAAGCCGCCGACGGCCCGGTGGTGCAGACCGGTGCGTCCGCCGAAACGGTCGGCGTGCCACTCGTGTTCGGCGGGCCCTGCGGTGCACCACCAGGGGCAGGGCGGTGCGTCGGTGGCGGTGGTGGGGGTGAGGGTGGTGGTCATGAGCTCCTCGCCGTCGTTGGCCGGGAATCGGGACGCCGGTCGCGGTGCCCGCGATCGGTCTGCTCCATCATCCGTGCGCCGGGTGGAGACCGGGTGAACGGGTGGACACGGGTGGATGAACCCTCCCGGCCGAGCCGGGCGCACGCGGGGCCCGACGAGCTGTTCCCGGATCCCTCATGTGGCGTTCACCCCTGTGTCGCCCCCGGTTCGCCCGGGTTGGCGAGCGTTCGATCCATCACCTGCCCTGGGAGAAGCGTGGCACAGTCCGACGCGCTGGCGGCGACGACACCGGTCGTGGCCGGACCGGTACGCGTGGCCTGGCTGCCCGAGAATCGGCGGATCAGCGTGCGCGGCCAACTCGACCTGCTCGGTGCGCTGGATCGCGATCGGGCCCAAGGACTGCCCCGGGCGCGGCGGAAGCGGTTCGTGCTCGGACGGCTGCTGGTGCGCGGCCTGGTGGACGGGCTGTTCCCGGACGCCACCGGCTGGACCGTGGTGCCCGGGCGCTGTGCCCGGTGCGGCGGCCGGCACGCGGGGGTCGGGCTGGAGGGGGTGCCGGCCGTGGCGAGCATCGCCTACGCCGACGGCCTCGTGGTGGCCGCCGTGGCGCCGCAGGCCGCGGTCTCGCGGCTCGGGATCGACGTCGAGCCGGCCGTGTGCGACCACGAGCGGATCGACGAGCTGCACCGCCGGATCGGCGCGTCGAGGGAACGCGTCCTGCGCCGCTGGACGCGGGTACAGGCGGTGCTGAAGGCCGACGGGCGCGGGCAACTGGTCGACCCCGGAGCGGTCTGGCTGCGCCGGGGCGGCGGCTGGATCGCCGGGAGCCCGGAGAGCTACCTGGTCTGTGAGGTCGACGCGCCGCAGGGGTACCTGGTCAGTCTCGCCTGGTGTCCGGCCGCGGGGACCCCCGCGCGTCCGCCGGATCGCCGGCTGGCCGGACGCGCGGGCGATCGCTGGCGAGGCTGAGCCGCCGTCGACGGGCCCCGGCCACCGGGTGGTTCAGTCGCCGATGGTGTCCCGGGCGCGCTTCACGATCAGGGGATCCGGCCGGCCGACCACGGAGCTGTCCTTGTCCTCGTAGTCGAATTGGCTGAGGAAGTGCCGCATCGCGTTCAGCCGGGCCCGCTTCTTGTCGTTGCTGCGCACGGTCGTCCAGGGGGCGTGGTCGGTGTCGGTGCGCGCGAACATCGCCTCCTTGGCCGCGCCGTAGGCGTCCCAGCGGTCCAGCGACTCCAGGTCCATCGGGGAGAGCTTCCAGCGTCGCACCGGATCGATCTGGCGGATCGCGAACCGGGTGCGCTGCTCGCGCCGGGTGACCGAGAACCAGAACTTGGTGAGGTGGATCCCGGCGTCCACGATCAGGCGCTCGAACTCGGGGGCCTGGGTCATGAAGCGTTCGTACTCGGTGTCGCTGCAGAACCCCATCACCCGCTCGACGCCGGCCCGGTTGTACCAGGAGCGGTCGAACAGCACCATCTCGCCGGAGGTGGGGAAGTGCTGGACGTAGCGCTGGAAGTACCACTGGCCCTGCTCCCGTGTGGTCGGCTTCGTCAGCGCCACGACGGTGGCCGCGCGGGGGTTCAGGTGTTCGGTGAAGCGCTTGATCGTGCCACCCTTGCCGGCGGCGTCGCGGCCCTCGAACAGGATGAGGTGGCGGACGTCGTTGTCCTGGCTCCAGTACTGCAGCTTCAGCAACTCGATCTGGAGCAGGTACTTCTCCTGCTCGTACTCGTCGCGGTCGAGGAGCTCGGGGTACGGGTAGTCCTCGCGCCAGGTCTCGACGGCCCGCCCGAGCGGGTCGATCAGGACCGGGTCGGGGCTGTCCCCGTCCGCGACGGTGTAGCCCTGCGCGACCAGCCGGTCGATGAACTCGCGCAGGTTCTCGTCGACATCGGGCTGCACGCCGTCCAGGTCGGTGTCCATACCTGCGACGATCCCGCGTCGGCGGCCGGCGGTCAAGCGGCGCGCGGTGCGTTCACCCGGCGGTCGGCCGGCGTTCATCGCGACTGCCCGCAACGCCTTCACGAAGGCTTCACGCCGGCCACGCGGACGCCTCATCGAGCCGGGCTCTACTGGTGTCCAGCAACGGAAACCAGCCCACGAGAAGGAGTGGACATGTTCAGCAAGAAGATCGTTCTGGGAGTCGGCGGGACCATGATCGCCCTCGCCACGACCCTGGGGGTGGCCGGCATCGCGAGTGCGGAGACCACGGCGCCGACCCCGAACCCGACCGCGAGCCAGACCTGGCAGCGCGGCGCCGGCTACGGACGCACCGCGACCGAGGCGAACCCGAACGCCGGACTGCGCAACGGCGCGGGCTACGGCGCCGTCGCCAACCAGGCCGCCCTGGCCGAGGGGCTCGGAGTGAGCCAGGACGCGGTCGCCGCGGCCATGCAGGCCTACCATGCGGACAACGCGTCGGACACCCGTGGCCGTGACCTCACGGTGGAGCAGCGCGCCGCCGAGCACGCCGACCTCGCGAAGTTCCTCGCCACGGAACTGAAGGTCGACGAGGCCAAGGTGCTGGAACTGCTCAACGCCCGCCAGGTCGGTGGCGGCTACGGCCAGGGGCCGCGGCGCTGACCGGCTGATCGAGCCTTCCCACACAGACCGGAGGGCCGGCCCACCGGGGCCGGCCCTCCGGTGTCTGTCGGGTCAGTTGCCGCGGTTGCGCTGCGGCGATCCGGTGGGCGTGGCGCTCGCCGAGGCGCGGGCCTGCTCGCGGGCCCGTTCCTTCGCCCGGTCCGGCGATCCGGTGGGCGTGCAGGTGGCGGTGGCGGTCCGGTCCCGGGTCTGCTGCCGGGTCTGGCTGCGTTCGGCCGTGGCGGTCGCCGTCGCCGTCCGCACCTGGACGCGCTCACGGACGCGCTCCTGGACGGGCGTGCCGGTCGGGCTCGCGGTGGGGGTCCCGGTGGTCGAGGCGGTCGGATCCTGGACCCGGTCGCGATCGCGGTCCCGGACCGGGGTGCCGGTCGGGCTCGCGGTGGGGGACGCGGTGGCGATCCGGTCCTGCTGCCGGTACTGGTCCCGGTCGGCGTTGACGGCCACCGCGGTGCCGGCGGTCACGGCCCCGACGCCGACGACGACCGCGACCGCGATGCCGATCCCTGACATGCGCATGTCGTTCACTCCTTCGATGCTCGGCCGCGAACGGGGGTCGCGACGCCTCCACCGTCGCGCGCGGCGATGAAACTCAGGGGAAACGAGGATGACAAACCTTTCATCCTGGGTCGGCTGACGGCCGGTCGAACCTGCGCCCGTGGCGTAGCGTGGAGGCATGCCGCACCTCGAGCGGGACCGATGGGTGCTGATCTGGGGCGACGACCCCCTGGAGTGGCTGCTGACGAGCGAGGAAGCGCCCGCGCGCTGGGTGGCGCTGACCGGCCTGCTGGAGCGGCCCGAGGACGATCCGGACGTGATCGCTGCGCGTGCGGCCGCGGTGTCCAGCCCGATGGTGCAGGAGCTGATCGCGGGCCTGCCCGCGTGGGGCACCGCTGCGGTCGTGCCCGGCCACGACAGCCCCGCCTACCTGCCGAACCGGCTGCACCTCCTGGCCGACCTGGGGGTTCGGGGTGGGGACGACGAGCGGGTCGAGCGGGCGCTCGACGCCCTCGGCGGGCACCAGACCGACGCCGGTCGCTTCCTCGCCTGGGGCAAGGCGCCCAGGCGTCCCGACCCGCTGTGGGGGACGCTGCCGTGCGACACCCACGCCATCGCGGAGGTGCTGATCCGGTACGGGCGGGCCGGGCGCCCGGCCGCCCGGCAGGCGCTGGCCCGGATGGCGGCCGACCTGGCGGACACCGACCAGGGCCCGGCCTGGACGTGCATTCCCGACCCGGCGGTCGGCTTCCGCGGCCCGGGGCGCAAGGGCGAGGTCTGCCCGCAGGTGTCCCTGGAGGCCCTGCGGGCCTTCTCCCGGCTGCCGGAGGCCGAGCGTCCGGACGGCCTCATCGACGCGGCGAACACCCTGCTCGACGTCTGGCGCGACCGTGGTTCGCGCCGGCCCTACATGTTCGGCCACGGGTTCCGCTTCAAGACGGTCAAGTGGCCTCCGCACTGGTACGGCGCGTACTGGGTGCTCGACACGCTGGGACGCCTGCCCGCGTTGTGGGGCCCCGGCGGCGACCCCGAGGCCGCCCGGTCGACGGCCGAGCTCGTCGCCTGCGTGGTCGCCTACAACGTCGGACCGTCCGGCAGGGTCACGCCGGGGTCGGTCTACCGGGGCTTCGAGGGCTTCTCCTTCGGGCAGAAGAAGGTGCCCTCGCCCACTGCTACCGCCCTGCTCGCGCAGGTCGTGCACCGCTTTGCGGACCTCGCCCCCGCCGTTGCCGGGGTCGACGTGCTCGCACTGGCCGGCGCCCGCGGGGGCACCGGCACGCCGAGACCGCCGGCCGTCCTTCGGGGTTGAGGCGCCGCTTCAGCGTCCGGTGCCCTTCCCGGTGGGCGGGCCGCCGCGGCCGGTTCCCGTGCCGGAGCTGTCGCCGGACCGGCGAGGGGTGCTGGTCCGGGTGGTGGTCGGTGCGGGTGCGCTGGACGTCCGGGTGGTCGCGGTCCGGGTCCGCGTCGACGCGGACGCCGGCGCCGGCGGGACGACCGGCGTCGGCTGCACCGCGGTCGGCGAGGAGGTGGCGCCGCCGGGGGTGGGGGTGGGCGCCACGGTGGGCGCCGTCGGGCCGGGGGAGAGGACGATCGGCGGCTCGCCGCCACCCCAGCGGTCCGTCCCCGTGGCCAGGCCGGCGAGCACCACGCACACGGCGACGAGCGGGACGCCGGCCGCCCACGCCGCCCAGACCCGCGTCCGGCCCGGTGCGGCGGTCATGGCAGGTCCTCCAGCCGGTAGCCCATGCCGCGCAGGGTCGTGATCCGGTCGGCACCGAGCTTGCGCCGCAGGTGCCGCACGTACACGTCCACCACGTTCGAGCCCGGGTCGAAGTCGTAGCCCCACACCCGGCTCAGCAACTGCTCGCGGGAGAGCACCTGGCCGGGATTGCGCAGGAACGTCTCGGCGAGCATGAACTCCCGCGCGGACAGCTCGATCGTCCGGCCGGCGACCTGCGCCCTGCGGGTGCGCAGGTCGAGGCTCAGCCCGCCGTGGCTGAGCGTGGCGAGCTCCACCGTGCCCTCGGGTCGCAGCCGGAGCTTGATCCGGGCCAGGAGTTCCTCGAAGTGGAACGGCTTGGCCAAGTAGTCGTCCGCGCCGCCGTCGAGGCCGGAGACGGTGTCGGCCACCGACGTGCGCGCGGTCAGGATGATCACCGGAATCCGGTGGTGGCCCTCCCGCAGGCGCCGCAGCACCGCGAACCCGTCGAGCACCGGCAGCCCGATGTCGAGCAGGAGCAGGTCGAACCCGCCGGACGCGGCGAGGTCGTACGCGGACCGGCCGTCCGCCACCGTCGTCGGCGAGAACCCGTGGGCCCGAAGGCCGCTCTCGACGAAGGTCGCGATGCGCGGCTCGTCCTCTGCGATCAGGATCCGGGTCACGGCTCCTCCGTCCCCGCCGCGCCGGTTCCGGTGGGTACGACGATGGTGAACGTCGAGCCCGCACCGGGCGCCGAGGCCAGTTCCACCCGGCCGCCGTGGGCGCGCGCGACGGCCTGCACGATGGTCAGCCCCAGCCCGGTGCCCTCGACACCGGAGGTCCGGTCGAGCCGGACGAACCGCTCGAAGATCCGGTCCTGTTCCGCGGGCGGGACGCCGGGACCCTCGTCGCGAACCCGGAACCGGACCCAGCCGTCGGCCACCGCGCTGCCCATCCCGATGGTCGATCCGGGCTCGCTGTACTTCACCGCGTTCTCCGCCAGCTGCAGCCAGGCCTGGGTCAGGCGTTGCGGATCGATCCGCACCGTCGCGTCGCCGGCCTCCTCGAGCAGCCAGCGGCGCGGCCCGAGCGCCCGCGCCTTCGCGAAGGCCTCGTCGGTGACGTCGGCGAGTTCGGCGGGCTCGGGGCGGACGAAGTCGGGCTGCCGCACCTTGGCGAGCAGGATCAGGTCCTCCACGAGCCGGTTCATCCGGTCGGTCTCGTCCAGCAGCAGGGCCCGGGTGGCCGCCACCGCGGCCGGGTCGTGGGCGTCCAGCACCTCGAGGTGGCCGCGGATCACGGTGATCGGAGTGCGCAGCTCGTGGCCGACGTCGTCGAGCAGTTGGCGCTGGGCGAGGAACGACTCCTCCAGCCGGTCGAGCATGGCGTTGAAGTTGTCGGTCAGGTCGGCGATGTCGTCGTTCCCCGTGACCGGGATGCGGGAGCCGAGGTCGGTGGCGCTGGTGTGGCTGGTGGCGTCGCGCAGCAGTGACAGCGGCCTGACCAGCCCGCCGCTCACCTGCCAGCCGACCAGCCCGATCACGAGCAGCGACAACGTGCCGAGGCCGAGGTAGAGCAGGCCGGAGCGGGCCAGCCCGGCCCGCTCGGCGCCGACCGTGCGCGCGATCACGAAGGTGCCGGACGTGGGTTGCCCGGCCACCCGGACCGGGATGATCGCCAGCCGCACCGTGCCCACGGACGTGGCCACGTCACGGACGGTCACGCCGGCGTCGGCGGGAACGCCCTCGATGGCGGCCAGGGCGGCCGGCTCGTGCTCCAGTTCCACCGGGCGCGTGCCGCCGGAGTAGCCGAAGGGCCGCCCGTCCACGAGGGCGAACTGGCTCTCGTAGGGACCGGGCACCCGGTAGCGCATGGCGGCCACCAGCAGGGGTTCGACGGCGGCGAACGGGAGCCCGGTGTCCGGGTCGGTGCCCTGCGAGCGCCGCTCGAATTCCTGGTAGCCGCGGCGCAGCGAGTCGTCGGCCGCGGCGTCGATGCCGGCCCACTGGACCACCCCGACGGTGCCGCCGGCCAGGGCCAGGGCGAGGGCGGACATGGCCAGGATCGACAGCATCAGCCGGGACCGCACGGAGCGGCCGGGTCGCCAGCTGCGTGCACGCGCTGCCGTGGCCGGGGTTCGCCCCCGGTCAGGAGAGCTGCGCCACTGCATCACGGACCTGTTGGATCTCGAAGGACGGGTAGACGTCCGTCAGATCCTTCAGCGTAGCCCGCGTGTCGACGTCCGGGGGCAGCCCGCTGGCCTCGACCAGTGCGGCGAGGTCGATCCCGTTGGCCTGCGCCACCTCGGCCAGGGTCATCCGGCCGGTGACCGCCTGCGCCGGGCCTTCCTCCGCCGGTGCCGCGGGCGCGTCCGATGCGGCCGCGGACGCCACGGGCGTCCCGGCGAGGTGGGCGCGCAGCCGGTCCTTGAAGGTGGACAACTCGAAGCCGTCGACCAGGCCCTCGACATCGCGGAAGGCGGTCTGCGGGGTGAGCCCGGCCGTGCCGGCCGGGTCGATCAGGTCGATGACCTCCGCGACCGGGACGCCGAGGCCGTCCGCGGCCTGTTGCAGCGTCATCCAGCCCTTGAGGTCGTCGACGTCGAGTTGCTGGCCGGCGACGACGGTGGTGCGTCCGCTGACCACCCAGTCGCCGGTGAGGGTCGCGACCCCGACCGAGCCGAACAACACGACCACGGACGCCACCGGCGCCACCCACACCGAGGTGTTCATCGCTTGCCCTTCCCCGCGGTCGCGGGCCGCCGTTCCCCGTCCTCGCCGTCCGCGTCGATCCGGATCGGCGTGCCGAGCAGCACCGGCGCGTGCACGCCCAGCGCGCCGCGGACCGGGCAGGTGGTGACGCAGTCCATGCAGCCGATGCAGTCCGGGCTCACCATGGGGGCGGCCTTGCTGGGCTCGATGCCGACCGGGCACGCCTTGTCGCACAGCGAGCAGTCGGTGCAGGTGGTGGGGGCGCGGCGGATCCGGAGCAGGCTGAACCGGCTGAGCACGCTGAGCACGCCGCCCAGCGGGCACAGGTAGCGGCACCAGGCCCGTTCGACCAGGAGCGAGGCGACCAGCACGACGCCGAGGATCGACAGGCTGATCCACAGCGTCGGGTTGTCCGGCTCGAACAGCCAGTGCAGCCCGAACAGCGCCACGTAGGGGTCGTAGTCGGCGAACCACAGGGTGGCCGTGGTGTAGCTGAAGTACAGGATGACGGCGAGCACGACGAAGCGGCCCCAGCGCAGCACGCGGTCCACGCCGCGGGGCACGGGCAGGTCGGGCAGGTGCAGCCTGCGGCGCACCCAGGTGAGCGCGTCCTGGACGGTGCCGAACGGGCAGATCCAGCCGCAGAATGCGTTGCCGACCAGCAGCGTCGCCACCAGCAGCGCGATGCCCAGCACGAAGTTGGACGGGTGGATCTTGGTGATCAGGGCTCCGGTGGTGAGCCAGGTGACCAGGGTCTCCATGGCGCCGAACGGGCACAGCGCGTCCACCGAGGCCGCGCCGGAGTTCTTCTCCACCTGGTGGCGGACGGCGGCGACCACGATCACGACCGCGACCGCCAGCTGGGTGAGGTGCCGGGCGCGTTTGACGTGCAGGATCCTCCGGGTGCGCTGCTGGAAGCGGGTCAGGCGGCCTTTGCCGGCCGGGGGGCTCGGTGTGCGCACGGTGTCCTCCACGAGGTCGGGGTCAGCCTGAGCCTCCCGTCCTTGTGTGAAGCAACTGTGAAGCTGCGATGAGGATTCAGGGCCGGCTACCCCAGCGGCGTGGCCAGCTCGGCGATGGTGAAGCCGGCCAGGTCGTCCAGGAACGCGTCCTGGGCGTGCGCGAGCGCCCCGCGGAGCTTGCAGTCGTGGGCCAGCAGGGGGCAGGGCGGGTCGTAGCAGTTGACGGCCGGTCGCCGGCCCTCGGTCGCGACCAGCACGTCGGCAGCGGTGGCGGCGAGCCCTGCGGTGGAGATGCGCAGGCCGCCGCCCCGTCCGCGCACGGTCTCGACGAGGCCGCCGGCGGCGAGCTTCTGCACGACCTTGCCGAGGTGGCGCTCCGGGACGGCGAGCTGGTCGGCGAGCCGGGCGACGGTGGTCTGGTCGTCGGGCCGGCCTGCGAGCACCATGAGTGCCCGCAGGCCGATGTCCGCCGCGCGCGTGATCCGCATGGTCCTCCCCTCGCAGTCATGCTACGCGGGGCGTCTTCGGGAATCTCCTAGTTGGCGCCCTGTTCGGCGAGGTCGGTGCCCGGCACGATCTCGGACGCCGGGAGCTCCGAGCGCCGGAAGATGCCGACCGCGCCCTTCAGCCCGAGCGTCATCACGATGTTCACCAGGAAGCAGGCCAGGGCCACCAGCAGCAGCGCGCCGCTGAGGGCGGCGAGCACCATGTACGGGAAGAATTCCCCGTCGAGGTAGATGGTGCGCCGCAGCATGCCCTGCAGCCCCGCCATGCCCATGAACGCGCCCATCCCGATGCCGCCGACCAGGTGCGTCCAGAAGTGCACGTTGGCCAGCTTCTGGCTCCACAGCTTCGCGCCGTTGGTGAGCATCGGCAGCAGCAGGTAGACCGCGGAGTACAGCGTCATGGTCAGGCCGACCAGGATCGCGACGTGGACGTGCGGCCCCACCACCCACTGGGTGTTGTGCAGGATCCGGTTCAGGCCGGCGTCGGCCTGCATGATGCCCGCGGGCACGGCCAGGGCGAAGCCGAGCAGGCCGCCGATCAGGAACTTCAGCGGGTTGTCCATGGTCAGCGGCCGGGCCTTCCAGAGCGTGACCAGGGTGATGAAGAACGCCAGTCCCTGGGTGATCAGCTCGAAGGCGGTGACCATCTCGCCCGAGCCGACCTTCAGGAACGCCGGTTGCGCCTGGTCGGAGAGCAGGTGGTGGCTCCAGACCGTCCACGAGACGACGAGCTCGAGGCCGAGGGCGAACCGGGCCCAGCGGGACATGAACACCTCGGAGTTGGTGATCAGCGAGGCCAGCAGGTACCAGGTGCCGGCGACGAAGACGAGCACGAGCCCGTCCGCGACGAGGTCGAGGCCCCACCAGTACCAGTTCTTGTAGAGCAGCGCGTCGATGGCCGTGGTCTTCAGGGAGGTGCCCATCAGCTCGGCCACCATGTAGACGAGGATCAGCACCCCGGAGAACAGGATGATGGCCACGTTGAAGGCGACGTCCACGGTGCCCCGGGCGATCGCGGCGACGGGCAGGGAGACCAGGTGGTCCTGCTCGGTGTCGCGGCGCAGCCTGCCCTGGAAGAACTTCTTCAGCGTGGTCAGGCCGAGGGCGTCGCCGAGCAGGGCGCCGACCGGCTGCTTCGTCCAGCCGGCCGGGGTGTAGGTGATGGTCTTGAACACGTTCAGCACGAACAGGGCCGTGCCGACCATGACGATCGCGACGCCGAGGATGAACACGGCGCCGGAGACCGGGTTGAACTGGTTGAAGTCCGCCGGCAGCGGCCAGTACAGCGTGTACAGCGGGGCGTAGTGGGTGAGGAACCCGTCCAGCCAGAACGTGAACACGCCGCCCACGATCAGCCACAGCGTCCACCGCGCGGCCCGGACCGACCACAGCGGCTTCTTCATCAGGTACGGCACCAGGAAGGTGAACGCGCCGAACACGAGCAGGTAGCTGGAGCCGAAGATCCCGACCAGCGGGTGCGCGGTGAGCATCGCGAAGTACCGCTCGGGGTAGAGGAGCTCCTGCGGCTGCACCTGGTTGATCCGCATCAGCATGCCCTCGATCGCGGCGAACCCGTAGTACACGAGGCCGAACACGACGTACTGCAGGGTGAGCTTCTGCAGGGGAGTGAGGGTGGAGGGCTTGAACGCGCCCTGGTTGCCGTTGACGAGGGTGTCGGTGAAGGTCATCGCTCAGCCCTCCTGGGTGCAGCCGCTGACCACCACGGCGTCGTCGGCGACGATGCGGTAGCCGGCCGGGCCGGAGTACTCGGTGGAACGGATGTCGAAGGTGCCGTTCCTGGTGAAGGTCCACAGCAGGTCGTTGGCGTGGCCGGGCACGACCTGCATCTGGGTGATCATCGAGTTGTCCTGGCGGAAGATGCCGAAGCCGTAGGTGAGGTCCTGCGTGGTCACCGAGAACTTCACGAGCTGGTCGCAGGGCACCTCGAGCTTCCCGCCGGGAACCTGCCAGGCGTGGTCGGCGATGGTGATCTCGTAGGTCTCGGCGACGTTCGGGTTGCCGCCCAGGTCGTCCTTGACCCACGGGATCGTGTTGTAGGTGATGATGTGCAGGCTCACCCCCAGCACGGTGAGGAAGCCCACCCAGGTGTAGAAGACCCTGGGGCTGATGGTGATCCGGCTCTGCTTGCCGGTCAGCTTGCTGGCGAACCAGGCGACCAGGGAGATGATCACCAGGCAGTACGCGGTGTAGATGATGGTCTGCCCCCACA
>JBDHZJ010000009.1:0-17282 GCA_039811825.1 Propionicimonas sp. | reverse complement strand
TGCGCCAGCGCGGCGAAGTAGGGGTTGCGGAGGTCGGGCACGATCAGGCCGAGCAGGTCCGAGCGGCCGGTGATCAGGGAGCGCGCAGCGGCGTTCGGACGGTAACCGAGCTTGTCGATCGCCGCCTGTACCCGTGCGCGGGTGGCCTCCGCGACCGGCCGCGGTCCGCCATTGACGACGTAGCTGACCACAGCCGAACTGACCCCGGCGAGCCGGGCCACATCGTCGCGCGTGGCGTCCCTCGGACGACGCGGATCGGTGTCGGACATCCACCCCCCCGGACTCGTGTCCGGCCAGCCTACGGCGGGTACGGGGCAGGGTGGTCACGTCCCGCCGGGAGAGGGCTGCCGTTCCCCCTGCGCGCATGGCTGGTGCAGCCAGCCGTGCGGCCGGCGCACCGGTCCTGTGATCAGTCGACCGCTTCGACCAGGTAGAGCACGACGTGGTCCGGGTGCATCGGCGCCTCCATCAGACCGGTGCTGGCCAGCACCGAGCCGGGAAGCACGACCCCGGGCCCGTCGTCGGTCACAGCGAGCCGGGGCCCGACGCCGGCCGTCAGGTCGGCGGTGTCGTGGCTGAGGTCGCGCTCGATCCCCCACCACTTCGGCGGCTGGATGCCCGACGGCGCCTGCCCGACGAGCGCGGGGGTGACCCGGTAGCGGCGCTCGGCGTCCAGCCCCGGCAGGCGGAGCCGGCCGAGCAGGCTGGTGGTGTGCGCGGCCACGGCGGCGAAGGAGTAGATCGCCCGGGACCGGTCGGGCGCGACCACCCCGGATGCCAGCAGGGAGTCGTCGGGGAAGTCGATCCGGACGAGGTCGCCGGCGAGCAGCAGGTCGCGGTGGGTCCTGTAGAAGGCGATCCAGTCGGCGAGCTCGGCGAGCTCGGCTTCGCTGGCCCTGCGCAGGTCCCACTCGATGCCGAGGTGGCCGAAGATCGCGGTGGCCGCGCGGAAGTTGAGGTCGTGGCTGCGTCCTGTGGTGTGCGAGGTGCCGGACGCGATGTGGGAGCCGAGCAACTCGGGCGGCAGGATCTGGCCGGTCCAGCGCAGCATGTGCTGGCGCTCGAGCGGATCGATGCAGTCCGACACCCAGATCCGGTCGGTGTGCTGCAGGATGCCGAGGTCGACGCGGGCGCCGCCGGAGGAGCAGGATTCGATCTCCAGACCCGGGTGGGCCGCCTTCAACTCGTCCATCAGCCGGTAGGTGGCCAGGGTCTGGGCGTGCACGCCGGGGCGTCCGTCGGGCTGGGTGCCGGCGTCGATCAGGTCGCGATTGTGGTCCCACTTGATGTAGCTGATCGCGTACTCGTCGAGGATCGCCATCATCTGGTCGCGGACGTGGGCGTAGCACTCATCGATGCCGAGGTTGAGCACCTGCTGGTGCCGCGAGGGCACGGGCGTGCGCCCGCCGGTCGCCATCACCCACTCGGGGTGCGCGCGGGCGACGTCGGAGTCGGGGTTCACCATCTCCGGCTCGAACCACAGCCCGAACTGCATGCCGAGTTCGGTGACACGGTCGACCAGGGGGTGCAGGCCGTCCGGCCAGACGTCGGGGCTGACCACCCAGTCGCCGAGGCCGGAGAAGTCGTCGCGCCGGGCACCGAACCAGCCGTCGTCCAGGACGTAGCGCTCCACGCCGACTGCGGCGGCCTTCTCCGCCAGTTCGAGCAACGGCTGCAGCGAGTGGTCGAAGTAGACGGCCTCCCACACGTTGATCGTCACCGGCCGCTCGGCCGACGGGTGCTGCGGACGTGAGCGCAGGTAGCGGTGGAAGCGACGCGCCACCTCGTCCAGGCCGGCGCCGTAGGAGCCGTAGAGCCAGGGACTGGTGTACGACTCGCCCGGGGCGAGGACCACTTCGCCGGGCAGGAGCAGCTCGCCGCCGCCGACCACCTGCTCGCCGGTGAAGCTGCGTTCGGCGTAGTGGGTGTGGTTGCCGCTCCACCCGACATGGACGCCCCACACCTCACCGTGGCCGAAGCCGAAGCCGGCCGTGCCCGCGTGCAGGACGGTCGCCGCGTCCGCGCCGGTGCGGCCCTTGCGTCCTTCACGGACGTGGGTCCCGACGGTCAGGGCCCGGCGCTGCGGCGCGCGCTCCTTGCCCCAGCGGCCCGCGAAGTCGAGCAGCTCGGACGCGACGGCGGGCACCGGGTAGGCCAGCACGAGGTCGTCGACCTGGTAGTCCACGGTGCCCGCGTTGGCCAGCCTGGCCCGGCTGCGCAGCAGCCCGCCGGCGGTCAGCTCGATCGTCAGGGTGAGGCCGAGTCCGGCCACGTCATCGCTCGCCGTGACCTCGACCACGGCCGTGGTGCTGACGAGGGCCGGCTGCGCCGCCTGGGCGGCGACCTCCACGCCGTCCACCCGCAGCGAGGTGGTGGCGAAGCGCGGCGACCAGTCCCGGCCGGCCCGCGACCCGCTCAGTCCCGGCCGGCCGACCCAACCGGTGTGGTGTTCGGGCAGGATCGCCACCCGCACCGGCTCGTCGACGTTGTTGATCGCGATCGGCTGCACTCCGCCCAGGGCGAGCGCGGCAACATCCTCGCCGGAAAGCTCGCCGAGGTCCGCGCCCCAGTGCAGGATCGCGGGCAGGCGGCCCCCGGTCACGTCGAGCACGACGCACACCCCTTCGGCGCGCATCACCACGTAGGCGTTCACGGGCTCAGTCATGGGCGGTTCCTCCGGTCGGGTCGGGATCGCGGGTGATCACGTCGACCCGCGTCGGTTCGATGTCGCTGGCCACGCACCCACAGGACGCGCGCCGGACCAGTTCGGTCTGGAACTGGCGGTGGACGCCACGGGCCGGTGCCGGCTCGTCCAGCAGTGCGAGCGCCGCTTCGGCGAGTTCCGGGAGCGGCTGCCGGGCGACCGTCAGGGACGGCCACGCGAACTCGGACTCCTTGGTGCCGTCGAACGACACCACGGCCACATCCTCGGGAATCCGGACGCCACGCTCGTGCAGGGCGCGGAGCAGCCCGATCGCCTGCTGGTCGTTGCTGGCGAACACGGCGTCGAGGGTGGGGTCCTGGTCGAGCAGGGCCGCCGCCCCCGCGTAGCCCCCCTCGCGACTCCAGGGCACCCGCACGATGGCGCCGTCGGTCAGCCCCGCCGCGCGTAGCGCCCGCCGCCAGCCGCGCTCACGTGGATCGGGGTCGCCGAAGCCGCCGTCGCCGATGACCATGCCGATCCGGCGACGACCGTGTTCGAGCAGGTGGTTGACCAGCATCTCGGCCGCCCCGCCCGCGTCCGACCCGACGGTCCGACGACCCGGAACCGGACCCGGGCAGTCGATCAGCACGGTGGGGATTTCGGCCGACTGGAACACCCGGCTGCGGTCGAAGCGGGCGAAGGCGCTGGCGAACAGCAGCCCGTCCACCTGTCGGGCGACCAGGTCCTCGACGATCACGGTCTCGGCCTGCTCGTCCTGGTAGGAGTCCGCGATCAGGATCCGCTTGCCCTGCCGCGCGGCGGCCTTGACGAGCTCGGCGGTGTACTCCACGAAGTAGGGGTTGAGCCCGTCGGCCACGACGAGCCCGAGCAGCTCGGTGGTGCCCCTGCGCAGCGCCCTTGCGCTCGCGTTCGGACGGTAGCCGAGCAGATTCATCGCCTCCCGGACGCGTTCCGCGGTGGCCGCAGCGACGGGGCGGGGGCCGTTGTTCACCACGTAGCTGACCACCGCTGTGCTCACCCCGGCGAGCCTGGCCACGTCCGCCCGCGTCGCGGGCGCACGCCGCCCCGCGTCCCGCTCTGCGGGAGGGGTCTGGGGCTGGGCGGGCACGGCACTCCTTCGTCTTCGAGGACGGTGACTCTACACCAATAGATAGAAGGCTCTCACTCACATATCCCGTTATGCAAGCGTGATCTGCGATCTTCTGGAACCTCTTGCGCAACTCGACTCTACACGTGTAGCTTTTTCGTCATCGACCGCAGACTCCACCTGCTGGCAGGCAGGCAGAAGTCCCAACGAGGGGAAACGTGGTGAGTACGAACGCAGCACGGCCGGTAGCTCCGAAGACCCGGGTGAAGGCCTCGACGAGCCGTACTTCCGGTGGCCGCAGCGAGCTGCGCGCGGCACTGGTCTTCATCCTGCCGGCGCTGGTCGGCTTCGTGGTGTTCTACCTGGTGCCGACGATCCGGGGCTTCTACTTCTCGATGACGCAGTACAACATCCTGGGTACGCCGAAGTGGATCGGCTTCGAGAACTTCGCCAGGATCCCGAACGACCCGCTGTTCTGGAACGCGCTGCAGGTGACCATCGAGTACGTCCTGCTCAACATCGGCTTCCAGACGGTGATCGCGCTCCTGCTCGCCGTGCTGATGCAACGGCTGACCCGCTCGACCGTACTGCGGGGCACCTTGCTGCTGCCGTGGCTGATCTCGAACGTGATCGCCGCGATCGTCTGGTTCTGGCTGCTGGACTACCAGATCGGCATCGTGAACCAGTTCCTGGAGTGGACGGGACTGAACCGGATCGCCTTCTTCGGTGACGAGGCGTGGGCCATCCCCACGATCGCCTTCGTGAACGTGTGGCGCCACATGGGCTACACCGCGTTGCTGATCTTCGCCGGCCTGCAGACCATCCCGAAGTACGTCTACGAGGCCGCGTCCATCGACGGCAGCTCGGAGTGGTCGTCGTTCTGGCGGATGACGCTGCCGCTGCTGCGTCCGGTGCTCGCGATGATCCTGGTGATCACGGTGACCGGCTCGTTCCAGGTCTTCGACACCGTCGCGGTGACCACTCGGGGTGGCCCCGTGAACGTCACCCGTGTGTACCAGTACTACATCTACCAGAAGGCCTTCGGCGAAGGGCAGTTCGGTTACGCCAGTGCCCTCTCGGTGATCCTGTTCATCATCCTGGGCGTCATGGCCGCCCTCCAGCTCCGCCTGCTCCGCGCCGGCGAATCCGACCTCGCGTAAGGAGAACGGACATGGCAACCATCGAAGCCCGCGCCGTCGCCGACGCCGAGACCAAGCAGCGCCGCCGCCGGTTCTCCCCGGGCCGCATCGCCGCCTGGGCGGTGATGATCGCGTTCCTGATCCTCACCCTGTTCCCGTTCTACTGGATGCTGCGCACCGCGTTCTCGACCACGCGCTCGCTGCCCTCCGACCCGAACTCGCTGCTCCCGGTCGACTTCACCTGGGGCGCCTTCGAACGCGTCCTCGGCCTCGGAACGAAGGAGCAGGCGATCGCCGAGGGCGGCTCGGGCGCGTCCGTGAACTTCTGGCTGTACCTGCGCAACTCGGTCATCTACGCAGGCGCCGTGACGCTCGGCCAGGTTTTCTTCTGCGCCATGGCCGCCTACGCCTTCGCCCGGCTGCGCTGGCCGGGACGCAACGTCGTGTTCGGGATCTTCCTCGGCGCCCTGCTGGTGCCGCCGATCTTCACCAGCCTGCCGAACTTCGTCCTGATCAAGAACCTGGGCCTGCTGAACACCTTCCCCGGCATGATCCTGCCCACGTTCCTGATGACCCCGTTCGCGATCTTCTTCCTGCGCCAGTTCTTCCTCGGCATCAGCCGGGAGATCGAGGAGTCCGCCGCGCTCGACGGTGCCGGGCCCTGGCGGACGTTCTTCCGGATCATCCTGCCGATGAGTACCGCCCCGGTGACCACACTGGCGATCCTGACCTTCATCCAGACCTGGAACGACTACTTCTGGCCGCTGCTGGTCGGCAACACCGATCAGACCAAGGTGCTCACGGTCGCCCTGGGGGTGTTCCGGTCCCAGACACCGGCCGGCTCCCCCGACTGGGCCGGCCTGATGGCCGCCACGCTCCTGACCGCGGCCCCGGTCCTGCTCCTGTTCTTCGCGTTCGCCCGGAAGATCATCGACTCGATCGGCTACTCCGGCGTGAAATAGCCCACCGCCACCACAGAGTTTCCGCGGGCCCGGGAGGCACCCCGGGCCCGCGGGAGGAACGACCCAACCACCACTCCATCGCCCAACGAAAGGTTTCTCATGTCCAGATTCACCAGGCGCAAGGCGGGCGCGGCCATCGCGGCGCTCGCAGCGCTCACCCTCTCACTGACCGCCTGCTCGGGCGAATCCACGTCGGGCGGCTCGGCGGGCGGCGACGCGTCCGGCGAGATCAGCTACTGGCTGTGGGACAGCAACCAGCAGCCCGTTTACCAGCAGTGCGCGGACGCCTTCCACACCGCCAACCCGGACATCACGGTCAAGATCACCCAGTACAGCTGGGACGACTACTGGACCAACGTGACCAACGGCTTCGTGGCCGGCACCGCTCCGGACGTGTTCACCGACCACCTGTCGAAGTACCCCGAGTTCGTCACCCAGGGCCAGCTCGAGCCGCTGGACGACTACCTGTCCGCGGACGGTGTGCAGACCGACATCTACCAGCCCGGTCTGGCCGACCTCTGGGTGGGCCAGGACGGCAAGCGCTACGGACTGCCGAAGGACTTCGACACCGTCGCGATCTTCTACAACAAGCAACTGCTCTCCGACGCGAAGGTGAACGAGGCCGACCTGGCGAACCTCACCTGGAACCCGACCGACGGCGGTACCTACGAGAAGATGATCGCCCACCTCACCGTCGACAAGAACGGCAAGCGGGGCGATGAGGCCGGCTTCGACAAGACCAAGGTCAAGGTCTACGGCCTCGGCCTGGACGGCGGCTCCGGCGGCGGCAACGGCCAGACCCAGTGGAGCATGTACACCGGCACCACCGGCTGGGACTTCACCGACAAGAACCCGTGGGGCACCCACTACAACTACGACGCCCCCGAGTTCCAGAACACCATGACCTGGATGCGCTCGCTGATCGAGAAGGGCTACATGCCCAGCATCGAGTCGATCACCGGGCAGAGCTCCGCGGACCTCTTCGGCGCCGGCAAGTACGCCATGATCACCAACGGCTCGTGGATGATCAACCAGATGTTCGGCTACAAGGGCGTCGAGACCGGTCTGGCCCCGACCCCGACCGGCCCCAACGGCAAGCGCTCCAGCATGTACAACGGCCTCGCCGACTCGATCTGGGTGGGCTCGCAGCACAAGGCGGCCGCCGCCAAGTGGGTCGAGTACCTCGGCTCCGCAGCGTGCCAGGACATCGTCGGCAAGTCCGGCGTGGTCTTCCCGGCCATCCCCAGCGGCACCGACCTCGCCGGTGAGGCCTTCGCGGCCAAGGACATCGACGTGAACTCCTCCTTCCTGGTGCACATCACCGACGGCACGACGTTCCTGTTCCCGATCACCGACCACGCCTCGCAGGTCACCGGCATCATGCAGCCCGCGGTCGACGCGGTGTTCACCGGCAAGGAGCCTGCCAGCTCCCTGACGGCCGCGAACGACCAGGTGAACGCCCTGTTCGCCGGGTAGCCTTCGCACCACCCACGGATGGGCCGGGCAGCCCTGCAGGCCCGGCCCATCCACCAATTCCGGATCACCGCCGAGGAGACCGTCGTGGGTCGGGTTCGCGCCGTCCTCACCGTCCAGCGAGGGACCATGTTCGCGCTGGCGGTCGCCGCCGTCGCGCTGCGCTGGCGGTTCATCGATTTCCAGTCCGGGGACTACCGCACGTTCCTGGCGCGGTGGTGGGAGTTCCTGGCCACCAACGGCCACCTGGCCGGGCTGCGCGACGACTCGTTCTCCAACTACAACACCCCCTACCTCGCGCTGCTCGCGCTGGCCACCTACCTGCCCGTGCCCGCGCTCGCCGCCATCAAGACGATCTCGATCCCCGGCGACCTGGCCCTGGCCGGGGTCGGCTCCCGGATCGTGGCCCGGGTGCGACCGGCGTCGGCCTGGGCACCGGTCGCCGCGTTCGGCGCGGTGCTGTTCCTGCCGACCGTGGCCATGAACAGCGGCGTGTGGGCGCAGTGCGACTCGCTCTACGCCGCCGCGGGACTGGCCTGCGTGCTGTATCTGATGAAGGGACGCCCGTGGGTGGCGTCCGCCTGGTTCGGGGTGGCGTTCGCGTTCAAGCTGCAGGCGGTCTTCCTGCTCCCGGTGCTGGTCGGCGTGCTGGTGGTGAACCGGCACCGGCTGCGGACGCTGCTCGCTGCGCCGGCGAGCTTCCTGGCCTGCCTGGTGCCGGCGCTGCTCGCCGGGCGTTCGCTGGCCAGCCAACTGATGGTCTACCCGCTGCAGGTCACCGACTCCTCCGGGACGGGTGGCACCGTCGGGGCCGGTTCAGGCGGCGGGATGCCCCGCGGGAACCCGCCCGGCGGCGGCGCCCCGCCCGGTGGCCCGGGCGCGCCCGGAGGTGGCGGCACGGGCGGCTTCACCCTGAACGACGGGCAGAGCTTCACCCACAACGCCCCGACCCCGTACGCGTGGCTGCCCGCGGACGCGTCCGTGGCCTGGAAGTATGCCGGGCTCGCACTCACCGCCGCTGTCGTGCTGGCGTTCGGCGCGTGGCTGCTGGCGCGGCACCGCCGCCTGTCCTCCGGGCAGGTGCTGCTGGTCGCAGCGGCCTCGGCCCTAGTCGTGCCGCTGCTGCTGCCCGAGATGCACGAGCGCTACTTCTACCTTGCCGAGGTGCTGCTCGTCCTCGCCGGGTTCGTGGACCGGCGCTTCCTGCTGCCTGCGGCCGGTATCCAGTTCGCGAGCGTCACGACCTACCTGTCCTACCTGCTGGACCGCCCGGTGTTCCCGCTCGGAGCCGCTGCAGCGGTGGCCCTGGCCTCGGGGATCGGTGCCGCAGTCCTGCTGGTGCTGGCCCTGAACCGTCCCCGTCCCGCACCGACGACGCCGGAGGCAGCATCGCCATGAGAACCCTGGACGTTCCCTCGCCGGACCTCGTCCGGGTGCAGCGCGAGCCGTCCGGCAGCTGGGCGCACCCGGCCGGGACCGGCATCGAGGTGCGCTGCGAGCCCGAAGGGGCTGGGCTCCAGGTACTCGTCGGGGCACTGCCCGGGGTGGGCGTGAGCCGGGTGCAATTGCGGTGGCGGCGGAGCGTCCCCCCGGACGCCGTCGTGCTCGGGGACGCCTGGGAGCGCAGCTACGGCGACCTGGCCTGGCGGCCGCTGCACGCGGAGGCGCTGCACCCGTGGCTGGTGCTCGTGCACTCTCCCGGCTACCGCACGTGGGGCGCCGGTGTGGACGTGCGGAGCGGCAGCTTCGCGGGCTGGACGATCGATCCCGACGGAGTCTCGCTCTGGCTCGACCTGCGCGCCGGGGCCGATCCGGTGCTGCTCGGTGACCGGGTGCTCGCCGCCGCCACCGTTCGCTGGGTGGAGGGTGGGGACGGGCCGTTCGCCACGCAGTGCGCGCTCGCGTCCGCGGTGTGCCGGGACCCGCTGCCGGTCGGGCCGCTGGTCGGGGCGAACAACTGGTACTACGCGTACGGCCGCGACTTCGACGCTGACGCCGTGGTACGGGACGCCCGGACGATCGCCGAGCTGGTCGGCGACCACCCGGTTCGCCCGTTCGGGGTGGTGGACGACGGCTGGAGCGTCGACGGCACCGCGGACGGGCGGCCCGCCTCGGGCGGTCCCTGGGACGCCGGCCGGCCCGGGACGTTCCCGGACCTGGCCGAGGTGGCCGGGCGGATCGCCGCCGAGGGGGTCCGGCCCGGGATCTGGTTCCGGCCCCTGCAGCACCGGTTCGCACCGGACGCCGGCGGGCTGCGTCCGTGGCAGGGCGGCTGGGCGCTGGACCCGAGCCACCCCGCGACCATCGACCGGGTCGCCGCGGATGTCCGCCGGATCCGCGGGTGGGGCTACGGACTGGTCAAGCACGACTTCTCCACGTTCGAGGCACTCGGCCGGTGGGGCTTCCAGATGGGGCCGCGCCCGTGCGCGGACGACGTGCACGCGCACGACCGCACCCGCACCACCGCAGAGGTGCTGGTCGATCTCTACACCGCGATCCGGGAGGCCGCCGGTGACGGTGTCGTGCTGGGCTGCAACGTGGTCGGCCACCTCGCCGCGGGGCTGGTCGAGGCGCAGCGCACCGGCGACGACACGTCCGGCCGGGTCTGGGAGCGCACCCGGCGGATGGGCGTGAACACGCTCGCCTTCCGGCTGGCCCAGCACCGGCGCCTCTTCACCGTGGACGCCGACTGCGTCGCCAGCACCCCGAGTACCGACTGGGCGAAGAACCGGCAGTTCCTCGACCTCGTGGCCCGCTCCGGCACGGCCCTGTTCGTCTCGATCGAGCCCTCGACCCGCTCCGAGGCCATCGACGCCGACCTGTCCGCCGCACTGCGGCTGGCCCTGGACGGTGGCGCGCCCGGCGGGGTCGAGCCGCTGGACTGGCTGCACACCCTGACCCCGGCCCGCTGGCGGTGCGGCGCGGACGAGGTCGGCTACGACTGGTACGAGGCGGCCGGCGTCGACCCGTACGACCTCACCGACGGCAGCAATCCCTAGGAGGGCAACCGATGGAGAGCATCACAAGAACCGGCAGCCGCCCGAGGTGCTGCGGGCGATGGTGGCGCGCGCGTACGGCGCCGACCAGGTCGTCGATGGCGACGACTTCGCCACCGAACTCGGCCACGGCTGGTTCAACGTCGCCTACCGGATCCGGCTGGCCGACGGCCGGGAGGTGGTGCTCAAGGTCGCGCCGCCGCCCCACGTCCGCGTGATGACCTACGAGCGCGACCTGATGGCCAACGAGGTGGCCGCGCTCGGGCTGGTGAGGGCGCGCACGGGCGTGCCCGTCCCCGTGGTCGACCACTACGACACCGCGCGCGACCTGTGCGACGCCGAGTGGTTCTTCATACCGTTCGTCGACGCGGAGAACTTCGGCGTGATCGACAAGACGGATGCGTTGACGCCCGTCCAGGTCGACGCCTACAACCGACTGCTGGGCGCGGCGAACGCCGAACTCAACACGATCAGCGGCCCGCACTTCGGGCGTTTGCACGGTCCGGGCTTCCCCACCTGGCGGGAGGCGTTCGCCTCGATGATCGAGGACGTGCTGGCCGACGGCGAACGCCTCGCCGTCGACCTCGGCTGGAGCTACGGCCTGCTCCGGGGCCTGATCGCGGACCACCTGCCCCTGCTCGACGCGGTGACCGAACCGCGGTTCGTCGAGTGGGACCTGTGGGACGGCAACACGATGGTGCGGGACGGCCGGATCGTCGCCATCATCGACCACGAGCGCGCCTTCTACGGAGATCCGCTGATCGAAGCCGGGTTCACCGGCCTCGACCTGCCGGTGTTCGGCGACCCGTCCGCGTTCATCGGCGGCTACGGGCGGGCCCCGCTCACCGACGACGAACTCCGGCGCCGCCGCCTGTACACGCTCTACCTGATGCTGATCATGGTGATCGAAACCAGATACCGCGGCCATGACACCCCGGACGCCTACGACTGGGCTCGCAGCCGACTGGACGAGCTGATGGGCGGGTTCGGCATCACCAGGGACCGGTAGCGCCAGGTGCCGGAGAAGGGACTCGAACCCTCACGCCCATGGGGCACAGGAACCTAAGTCCTGCGTGTCTGCCAGTTCCACCACTCCGGCCGGCGCGCCGCAGTCTACTGGTGGGGCGCCTCGGCGTGCGTGGCCCGCCGGTGCGCGACCCATATACCCCTGGGGGTATATGATCCTCGCGTGCAGACCGAGCAGATGACCACCGCCGCACCGACCACCGAGCCCGAACGCGAGCGTCTCGAGAACTTCCCGATCGGCGCCTTCGCGGTCGTGATGGGACTGGCCGGAAGCGCCGTCGCATGGCTCAAGGCCGCCGCGCTGTGGCCGGTCTCGCCCTGGGTCGGACGCGGCCTCGCGGTGCTCGCCCTCGCCGTCTTCGCCGTGATCGCCGGCCTCTACGCCGTGAAGGCGATGCGGTACCGCGCGGCGGTCACCGCCGAGTGGGGCCACCCGGTCAAGTCGGCCTTCACCGCGACCATCCCGATCTCGCTGCTGGTCACCTCGATCGCGTTCCTCGAGTGGGCCCACGGCCTCGCCGCCGTGCTCTGGTGGACGGGTGCCGTGCTGCAAGCCGCCGTGACGCTCTGGGTCGTCCGCACCTGGATCGCGGACGCGCGGATCGAGCACGTGCACGTCCACCCGGCCTGGTTCATCCCCGCGGTCGGCAACATGGTCGCCCCGATCGCCGGCTCCGTCCTCGCCCCGGCCGCGGTGAACTGGTACTTCTTCGGTATCGGGATCGTCTACTGGCTGGGCCTGCTGCCGATCGTGCTGAGCCGGCTGTTCACCGTCGGCACCCTGCCGCCGAGGCTCGCCCCCACGCTCGCGATACTGATCGCCCCGCCGGCGGTCGCCGCCCTGGCCTGGGTGCGGCTCGGCGGCGGCTTCGACGACCCGCTGGTGAAGATCCTGCTCGGCGTCGGGGTGTTCCAACTCCTGCTGCTCGCCGTGCAGGCGCCGGCGCTGCGCCAGATGCCGTTCGCGATCAGCGCCTGGGCCTACAGCTTCCCGCTGGCCGCGCTCACCGCCGCCCTGATCGGCTCGAGCGCCGCCGGCGGCATCGACTACAGCTGGTTCGCCGCACTCGTGCTCGCCCTGACCAGCGCCGTGGTCGCCGCGCTGGCCGTCCGCACCGGGATCGCCGTCGCACGGCAGGAGATCTGCCGGCCCGAGTAGGGCTGGACAGGCTCAACCGGGCGCGGTGGCCGGACGCAGCTGCGGGTCGTCCACGGCGAACGTGCGCACCGGGCCCGGCCCGGACTCCGCGGTCTCGAACCGGACGGTGACCCGCCCGATCCCCGAGCCCCAGACCCAGCCGGCGCCGTACTCGTCGTGGGCGACGTCCGAGCCCGGCAACCACCCCGCCGGACGCCGGGTCAGCGGCGCTTCCGCCTCCTCGACCACCCGGCCGGGGCTCCGGTCGGCCAGGTCGAACAGCGGCTCCTGCGCCACCTCGACCAGGCCGGACACGCCGACCCCGAGCAGGCGGACGCCGCCGGTGGTGTCGAGCCCGTCCAGCAGGTCCCGCGCCACCTGGGCGACCACCTCCAGCCGGTCCGTGGCGCCGTCCAGCGTGCGGGAGCGGCTCACCGAGGAGAAGTCCGGCCAGCGCACCTTCACCGTCATCGTGCGCGCGAACAGCTCCGCCTTCGCCAGCCGCTGGACCACCTGTGCCGCCTGCCGGTCGACGATCCCGCCCAGCACCGCCGCGTCGGCGATGTCGTGCTCGAAGGTGTCCTCGACCGAGATCGACTTCGTCTCCCGCTCCGGCTCGACCGGACGGTCGTCGTCCGCCCTGGCCAGCGCGTACAGGTGCTCGCCGCCGGACCTGCCGAGCTCGCGCACCAGCTCCGCCGACGACAATCGCTGCAGGTCGGCCACCGTACGCACCCCGAGCCGGGCCAGCCGGTCCATCGTGGCCGGGCCGACACCGGGGATCGCCCGCGCCGGCAGTGGCGCGATCGTGGCCACCTCGGTGCCGGGCGCGACCAGCCGGACGCCGTCCGGCTTCGCCAGCTCGCTGGCCACCTTCGCGATGAACTTCGAGCTACCCAGCCCCACGGACGCGGTCAGCCCGCCGGTGGCCGCGGTCAGCCGTGCCCGGAGGTCGGCCGCCAGCGCGAGCAACGAGCCGTCGTCGAGCGGCCGGTCCGGATCGGCCGCGAGGTCGACGAACGCCTCGTCCAGGCTGAGCGGCTCGACCAGCGGCGACAGCTCCCGCAGCAGCCCCATCACGATGCCGCTGGCCTCGCGGTACGCGTCGAAGCGGCCGGCCAGGAACGCCGCGTGCGGGCAACGCCGCCGGGCCTCGCTCATCGCCATCGCCGAGCCGACCCCGAACCGCCGCGCCTCGTAGGACGCCGTGGACACGACCCCGCGCAGGCCGATGCCGCCCACGATCACCGGCTTGCCGCGCAGGGACGGCTTGTCGCGCTGCTCGACGGCCGCGAAGAACGCGTCCAGGTCGAGGTGCAGCACCGAGGCCTGCGAGCGCACGGTCAGTCCAGCGATTCGAGGTAGGCGGCACCGCGGGGCGAGAGCCGGTAGCCGACCCGCAGGCTCTCGGTGAGCCCGAGCGCCTTCAGCCGGCGGATGTCGGCCTTCATCGGCGCGACCTCCCGGCCCAGCAGCGCAGCCAGCTCAGTGGAGATCACGCCGGGGTTGTCCCGGATCCACTCCAGGATCGGACGGGTCCACGCACCGGTGCGCCGGCCTGCGTCCAGCTTCGCCACCGCGGCGGTGAGCCCGGCCAGGTCGGTGGCGTCCGGCACCTGCTCGCGGAGTTCGACCCGCGGGTCCGCTCCCACCCAGGACAGCTGCACCCGGTAGACGTGGTCGCCGCCCTTGCTCGCCCGGGGGCCCCTTCGTGACGGTCGCAGAGCGACCTCCTCAGGGAGCGGTGAAGAGACACCGGCCGCACCAGCGACCTCCTCAGGGAGCGGTGAAGAGACACCGGCCGCACCAGCGACCTCCTCAGGGAGCGGTGAAGAGACACCGGCCGCACCAGCGACCTCCTCAGGGAGCGGTGGGGGGCCGGTCCCTGAGGAGCCGGCGCCGAGGGACGAGGCGCCCGCGTCACGAAGGGCCGGCGCGGGCCACAGTTGCCGCCGCAGCGCGTCCGGAGTAGCGAAGCCGGCGGCCGCCGCGTCCGCCTCGGTCAGGGCTTCGGGGCCGGGCACCTCGCTCACCGCGTCGAAGCGGACGATGCCCGCACTGGTCAGCTGGGTGCCGCCGGCCCTCACCCGCGGCTGTTCCCAGCGGCGGAACGCGAGCGTGATCGTGCCGTTCCGGACGCCCCCGGCGACCCTGGCCGGCAGCAGCATCAGCGTCGCCGGTAGCGGACGAAGTCGAACCCGTCGTGCGGTTCGCGGGAGGTCTCCACCCACTCGGCGGGGTCGATCTCGGGGAAGTGGACGGAGCCCTCCGCCTCGGCGTGCACCTCGGTCAGGTCGAGGTCGGTGAGTTGCGGCCAGGCCTGCTCGTACACGCTGCCGCCGCCCGCGATGAAGACGTAGCTGTTCAGGCTGTGCGCGAGCTCGATCGCCGCGTCCACGGAGGACGCGGTGAGGCCCTCCGCACGTCCGTCGGTGGGCAACACGACGCTGTCCGGCCGGCTGGTCACCACGATGGTCGTGCGGCCGGGCAGCCAGCGTCCGATCGCGTCGTGGGTGCGGCGCCCCATGACCAGCACGTGTCCGCTGGTGACCCGCTTGAACCGGGCCCAGTCCTCGGCGATCTCGAACGGCTGGCGCTCGCCGTCGCCGATCACCCCGTTGGCGTCGACGATCGCGATGGCGATGAGCGGCATCAGGCCTCCTCAGACCGCGATCGGGGCCTTGATGCCCGGGTGCGGGTCGTAGCCGACCACCTCGATGTCGCCGAGTTCGAAGGCGTCGATCTCGGTCACGTCCGCGTTCAGCACCAGCGTGGGCAGCGGGCGCGGCTCCCGGGTGAGCTGCAGGCGGGCCTGGTCGAGGTGGTTGCTGTACAGGTGGGCGTCGCCCAGGGTGTGCACGAAGTCGCCCACGCCCAGCCCGGCGACCTGGGCGACCAGGTGGGTGAGCAGCGCGTAGGACGCGATGTTGAACGGCACGCCCAGGAAGATGTCGGCCGAACGCTGGTAGAGCTGGCAGCTCAGCCGGCCCTTCGCCACGTAGAACTGGAAGAACGCGTGGCACGGCGGCAGCGCCATCTCGGGGAGCTGGCCGACGTTCCACGCGCTGACGATGTGCCGGCGGCTGTCCGGGTTGTTCCGGATGGACTCGATCACGCCCTTGATCTGGTCGACGTGGCCGCCGTCCGGAGTGGGCCACGACCGCCACTGGTAGCCGTAGATCGGGCCCAGGTCGCCGTTCGCGTCCGCCCACTCGTCCCAGATCGTGATGCCGTTCTCGTGCAGCCAGCCGACGTTGGTCGAGCCGCGCAGGAACCAGAGCAGCTCGCCGAAGATGCTGCGCGTGTGCAGCTTCTTGGTGGTGAGCAGCGGGAACCCCTCGTTCAGGTCGAACCGCATCTGGTGGCCGAACACGCTTCGGGTGCCGGTGCCGGTGCGGTCGGACTTCTCCACGCCGTGGTTCAGCACGTGGTCGACCAGGTCGAGGTACTGCTTCATCGGTGCGCCTCCAGTGCCTGCTGCAGCAGCGGGACGACGGCGCGCACCGCCTGCCCGCGGTGGCTGATCGCGTCCTTCTGCTCGGGAGTGAGTTCCGCGTTCGTCACCTGGTTGCCCTCGGCGACGAAGATCGGGTCGTAGCCGAACCCGTTGCCGCCCCGTGGCTCGAGCACGAGCCGTCCCTCCATCACGCCGCGGACGAGGTGCTCCTCGCCGGACGGGGTGACGAGCGCCATCGCGCACACGAACCGGGCGGTGCGGTCGGCCGCCTCGGTGTCGGTGAGCTGGGCGATCAGCAGGTCGAGGTTGCGCTGGTCGGTGGCGTCCGGGCCGGACCACCGGGCCGAGCGGACGCCGGGCATGCCGTTGAGCAGGTCGACCTCGAGGCCGGAGTCGTCGGCGACCGCCGGCAGGCCGGTGGCGGCGACGGCCGCGCGGGCCTTGAGCAGCGCGTTGCCCTCGAAGGTGCGCTCGGTCTCGGCGGGCTCGGGGTAGGCGGGGAACGCGTCCAGGCCGCGCACGTCGGCGTCCACGCCCGCCGCGGCCAGCACGCGGTGCAGTTCGGCCGCCTTCTTGGCGTTGTGCGTGGCGACGACCACGACGCTCACCGGCCGACCCCCAGCGCCTCCTGCTGCAGCCGGGTCAGCTCGGCGCAGCCGGCCAGCCCGAGGTCGAGCAGTTCGTCGAGTACGGCCCGGCTGAACGGCTGGCCCTCGGCGGTGCCCTGCACCTCGACCAGGTCGCCGGTGCCGGTGGCGACCACGTTCAGGTCCACCTCGGCGTTCGAGTCCTCGACGTAGGGCAGGTCGAGCATGCAGGTGCCGTCGATGACGCCCACCGAGACCGCCGCCACGCTGCCGGTGAGCGGCTCGCCCGCCAGCGCGCCGCGCGCACGCAGCCACTCCACGGCGTCGACCAGCGCGACGTAGGCGCCGGTGATGGACGCGGTGCGGGTGCCGCCGTCGGCCTGCAGCACGTCGCAGTCGAGCACGATCGTGTTCTCGCCGAGCGCCTTGTAGTCGATCACCGCGCGCAGGCTGCGTCCGATCAGGCGGGAGATCTCGTGCGTCCGGCCGCCGATCCGGCCCTTGACCGACTCGCGGTCGCTGCGCGAATGGGTGGAGCGGGGCAGCATCGCGTACTCGCTGGTCACCCAGCCCAGGCCACTGCCCTTGCGCCACCGCGGCACGCCCTCGGTCACCGACGCCGCGACCAGCACGCGGGTCGCGCCGAACTCGACCAGCACCGAACCCTCGGCGTGGTCGAGCCAGTTGCGGGTGATCCGCACCGGGCGGAGTTCGGACGGGGACCGGCCATCAGCTCTGTTCACGGCGATCAC
>JBDHZJ010000008.1:0-17530 GCA_039811825.1 Propionicimonas sp. | reverse complement strand
GTGACCTCGTCGCCGACCTCGACGACCTCGGACGGGTGGTCGATGTGCTTCCAGGACAGCTCGGAGACGTGCACCAGGCCGTCCACCCCGCCCAGGTCGACGAACGCGCCGAAGTTGACGATGGAGGACACCACACCCTTGCGGATCTGGCCCTTGGTGAGCTGGTTGAGGAAGGTGTGCCGCACCTCGGACTGGGTCTGCTCCAGCCACGCCCGGCGGGACAGCACCACGTTGTTGCGGTTCTTGTCCAGCTCGATGATCTTGGCCTCGAGCTCCATGCCGACGTAGGGCTGGAGGTCGCGCACCCGGCGCATCTCGACCAGGGACGCGGGCAGGAAGCCGCGCAGGCCGATGTCGATGATCAGGCCGCCCTTGACCACCTCGATGACGCGGCCGGTGACCACGCCGTCCTCTTCCTTGACCTTCTCGATCGTGCCCCAGGCGCGCTCGTACTGAGCCCGCTTCTTGGACAGGATCAGCCGACCCTCCTTGTCCTCCTTCTGCTGGACCAGGGCCTCGATCTCATCGCCCACGGAGACCACGTCGAACGGGTCCACGTCGTGCTTGATGGAGAGTTCCTTGGAGGGGATGACGCCTTCGGTCTTGTAACCGATGTCGAGCAGGACCTCGTCCCGATCGACCTTGACGACCGTGCCGGTCACGATGTCGCCGTCATTGAAGTACTTGATGGTCGCGTCGACCGCTGCCATGAACGCCTCGGGGGATCCGAAGTCGTCGACCGCGACGGTAGCTGCCTCGTTGGTAGAGGTCATGTAGTAGGGCTCCGATGGGTTTGTATGGAATTGACGGGTGCACGCCGACCGCGTGCTCCACTGCGAGGACCAGGCTGACGTCTGGCGAACCGCACGGAGGAGCGTGCCGACCCGCTAGGTCTGAGGTCATGCCGGTCGAAGTGCAGCCGACAGCCTATCCATTGCTGTGAGTGAGGGCAATCCGGGCCTGCCTTGGGCATTAGTCTAGGGAAGCGACCCAGAGGAGGACCTGTGAGCGGCACTGCGGAGATCCACGACGCGACGTTGACCCCCACCAAACTCGAACTGCTGGCCGGCTGGCTGCCCGCCCAGGAATGGTTCGTCGGCGACTCCGACGATCTGGCCCGGGTGGCGTCCTACCGGTTCGTCGATCCCGACGGCGAGGTCGGCATCGACACGATCCTGGTGAGCTCGCGCGGGGTGACCTACCAGGTGCCCCTCACCTACCGCGGCGAACCGCTGGCCGAGGCGGAGGACTCCTTCATCGGAACCATGGAGCACTCGGTGCTCGGCACGCGCTACGTGTACGACGCCGTGGGCGACCCGGTCTACATGGTCGAGCTCATGCGCGTGATCCACGAGGGCGACAACGAGGCCGACCTGTCCCGCGGCGAGAAGTCCATGACCGTGCAGGGCTCCGGCATCGTGCTGGTCTCGAACGCGGCCGGCGAGACGATGCGCGTGGTGCGGGTGCTGGACGGGGAGCACGTGCCCGGCAGCCGGGTGCCGCTCGGCACCCTCACCGGCACGTGGACCGGCGCCGACGGCCAGCAGCAGGAGCAGGTGCTCGCGGTCCTGCGCTGAGGCTCAGGCCTCGGACAGGCCGAAGCCCTCGACGGGCCCGGCCTCCCACTCATCGAACGGGTCATCGGCCACGGCCTCCCGGGCCAGGTGCACCGAGGCGCGGAACGCGTCCTCCGACTCCCACAGGGCGAGCCCGACGAGCACGCCGTCCCCGGCGTCCTCGAGCGTGTGCACGGAGACCAGGCCGGGCGCTCCCGCCAACGCGGCCCCGAAGCGGTGCATGGACGCGACCAACGCGTCCCTCGCGCCCGGCACGGGCCGGTGGATCGACAGGTGGTAGTACATCGCCGCTCCTCCCCTGCCGGGGCATCCGGCATCGGAGGCCCATCCTCGCCGGGGCGCAGGGCGGGCCGTAAGGTCGCGGTTCTGCTCACTTGCCGCCGAGCGCCGGTGCTGAGGTGCCGGGCACCGGCTGGTCGGCGATGGTGGCCGGGCCGGGGTGACCGAAGAGCACGGCCACGACCAGGAAGACGGCGATCGCTGCGGCTGCGGCTGGGGTGTTCATTCTTCTGTTCCTCCTCGTTGTGCGGGCACGGCGGTGCCGGCCCACGGGTGTGTGGGTTCTGGACGGGCGTTGCTCAGCCCGGCGGGCGCCCGAGGGCCCCGGTGAGGTCCCGCGCCACGGCGGTCACCTCCTCGGCGACGTTGCCCATCGCGTCCCGGCGCAGGCGCTGCACCGGGGCGCCGATCCCGATGCAGCCGACCGGCTCGCCGCCGACGCCCTCGAAGACGGGCGCCGACAATCCGCGAACGCCGGTGTGGTTCTCCTCGTCGTCGACGGCGTAGCCCACCTCCCGGATCTCGGCGAGGTGGGCCCGCAACCGGGCGGGATCGGTGATGGTCCGCCCGGTGCGGGCCGGCAGGTCGGTCGGGAGAGGGGCCAGCTCCCAGGCGAGCAGGCATTTACCGACCGACGTCGAATGGAGGGGCAGCAGTCGCCCCTTCTCCAGGACCACGCGCAGCGACTGGGCGGTCTCGAAGGCATCCACCACGAGCACCTCCCCGTCCGCCTCGACGGCGATGTGTGCGCACTCCCCGGTGCGCTCGACGAGTTCCTTCAGGAACGGCGCGGCGAGTTCGCGGAAACGCTGCTGCGCCGCGGAGAGCCCGAACCGGGAGCGCAGTGCGGGTCCGAGCCGGTAGCCCTGGCGCGCGGTGCCCACGCCGACGGCGAAGCCCTCGTCGGCGAGGGTGCGCAGCAGCCGGGACGCCGTGCTCTTGTGCACCTCGAGCTCGACCGCCACCTGCTGCACGGTGAGGCCCCGCTGCTTCATCACCGGATCGCTCTCCACCTCGATGAGCAGCCGGATGATCCGCAGGCCCCGCTCCAGGGAGCTGCGCTGGATCGTCGTCTCGCTCATGTCAGGGACGCTAGCCAGCGATTCACGCCCGGGCAATCAGGACAAGCCGGATCGTTGCGCCCAGCGCATCGCTGACGCTGCCCCGGGCGCTCGGAGCGGCCAGGGTTGCTCCCGACGCAACCGGAACGGACCCCTCAGTGGGCGGCCCCCTCCCCGCGATCTGCCCCCGGCTTCGCTACCCGCAGTTGAGGAAGCTACCCGAGTACGGGCAGCAGATCGGATTACCGGTAGCGAAGCGGACGGGACGAGCGCTCAGTGGGCGGCCTCGTGCCAGGACCGGCCGGCACCCACCGACACCTCCAGCGGCACCCGCATCTCGACGGCGTGGCCCATCTTGTCGCGGACCAGTGCCTCCAGCTGTTCCCGCTCCCCCGCGGCGACCTCGAAGAGGAGTTCGTCGTGCACCTGCAGCAGCATGCGGCTGCGCAGGCCCTGTCGGGCGATCGCGGTCTCCACGTCGAGCATGGCCACCTTGATCACGTCGGCCGCCGAGCCCTGGATCGGTGCGTTCAGCGCCGCCCGCTCGGCCATCTCGCGGCGCTGCCGGTTCGACGAGGTGAGGTCGGGCAGGTAGCGGCGCCGGCCCAGGATCGTCTCGGTGTAGCCGGTGCGGCGAGCCGTCGCGACGACCTCGTGCAGGTAGTCGCGCACGTGCCCGAACCGCTCGAAGTACTCCTCCATCAGGCCGGCGGCCTCGGACCGCTCGATCTTCAGCTGCTGGCTCAGCCCGAACGCGCTCAGCCCGTAGGCCAGCCCGTAGTTCATCGCCTTGATCTTCGCGCGCATCGCCCCGGTCACCGCGTCGGTGGGGACGCCGAACACCCGCGAGGCGGTGATCGAGTGGAAGTCCTGCCCGGACGCGAACGCCTCGATCAGCCCGGCGTCCTCGGACTGGTCGGCCATGATCCGCATCTCGATCTGGCTGTAGTCGGCGGTGAGCAGCGTCTCGTAGCCCGATCCCACCACGAACGCCTCGCGGATCCGCCGGCCCTCCTCGGTGCGGATCGGGATGTTCTGCAGGTTCGGGTCGGTGGACGACAGCCGTCCGGTGGCCGCGATCGTCTGCACGTAGGTGGTGTGGATGCGGCCGTCGTCGGCCACCGACTTCAGCAGCCCCTCCACCGTCTGGCGCAACCGGATCTGGTCGCGGTGCCGCAACAGGTGGGCGAGGAACGGGTGCTCGGTCTTCGCGAACAGCGTCTCCAGCGACTCGGCGTCGGTCGTCCAGCCGGTCTTCGTGCGCCGGGTCTTCGGCATGCCCAGCTCGTCGAACAGGACGGCCTGCAGCTGCATCGGCGAGCCGAGGTTGATCGGGTGCCCGAGCACGGCGAACGCGTCCGCCTCCGCGGCCACCACGCCGGCGTCGAAGTCGGCGTGCAGGCGGTGCAGGTAGTCGAGGTCGACCGCGATCCCGGACCGCTCCATCGTGGCCAGCGTGCGGGTGAGCGGCAGTTCCACCTCGCGTAGCAACTGCGCCCCGCCGCGCTCCTCCAGCTCGGTCTCGAGCGCAGCGGCGAGGTCGATCACGGCCCGGGCGCGCACCATCGCGTCATGGCTCTCGGTGTCGTCGAAGCTGAACGCGGCCTGGTCGCCGTCGTCGGCCCCGCTGCCGGACACCGACAGGTCGCGGCGCAGGTGCCGGGCGGTCAGGTCGGCGAGGTCGTAGACCCGCTGGTCGGGACGCAGCAGGTACGCGGCCAGCTGGGTGTCGCTGGCCAGCCCCGCGAGTTCCCAGCCGCGCGCCCAGATGGCCAGCAGCGGCCCCTTCGCGTCGTGCATCGCCTTCGCGGCCGACTCGTCAGCCAGCCAGGCGGCCAGCGCCGCGTCGTCGTCCGGTGAGAGTGCGGTGACGTCGAGCCAGGCCGCGGCACCGTCGGCCGCCGCGAGGGCGATGCCGGTGAGGTCTCCGGCGCCCGCGCGCCAGCGGCCCTGGCAGTCGAGCCCGACCACGCCGGTGCGGGCGTGGGCGTCGAGCCACGCCCGGACACCCCCCGTCGACAGGATCTCGCCCTCCACCTCGAACCCGCCCTCGGAGGTGAGGTCCTCCGCGGGCAGGGTCTCCAGCAGCCGGTCGCGGAGCACCCGGAACTCCAGGCCGTCGAACAGGTCGTGCACCGCTTCGCGGTTCCAGTCACGCCGGGCCAGTGCCTCGACCCCGACCGGCAGTTCGAGATCGCCGACCAGCGCGTTCAGCCGGCGGTTGCGGACCACGTCGTCGAGGTGCGCGCGGAACGACTCCCCCGCCTTGCCGCCGACCTCGTCGGCGTGCCGGACCAGGTTCTCCAGGCCGTCGTAGGCGTCCAGCCACTTCGCGGCGGTCTTCGGCCCGACCCCGGGGACGCCGGGCAGGTTGTCGCTGCTCTCGCCGACGAGGGCAGCGAGCTCGGGGTACCGGGACGGCTCCACCAGGTACTTCTCCAGCACCGTGGGCGGATCGAGCCGGGCGAGGTCGGAGACCCCCTTGCGCGGGTAGAGCACGGTCACCTTGTCGTTGACCAGCTGCAGGGTGTCGCGGTCGCCGGTGCAGATCAGCACGTCGAGCCCTGCCGTGGAGCCCTGTCGCGCGAGGGTCGCGATGATGTCGTCCGCCTCGAAGCCGTCGCGCTCGAGGTGGACGATGTTCAGCGCGTCGAGCACCTCCTTGATCAGCGCGACCTGCCCGCTGAACTCGGGCGGGGACGCAGACCGGTTGGCCTTGTACTCCGCGTACTCCTCGCTGCGGAACGTCTGCCGGGACACGTCGAAGGCCACGGCCAGGTGCGTGGGCTGCTCGTCGCGCAACACGTTGATCAGCATCGAGGTGAACCCGTACACGGCGTTCGTGTGCTGGCCGGTGGTCGTGGAGAAGTTCTCCACCGGCAGCGCGAAGAACGCGCGGTAGGCCACCGAGTGGCCGTCGATCAGCAGCAGGGTCGGGGCCTTCTCGCCACTCGCGCTCACCGGGCTTGTCACAATCCGGAACCTTACCGGCCGGCACTGACGGCGCCAGCGGCCGGGTGTGCCAAGGTAGGCGCCATGAACGTTCCCGACTGGTTCACCGGCCTGCGCAGCGCGCTGGACGAGAAGATGGGCGTCGAACTGCTCGAGGTCACGCCCACCCGGGCCGCGTGCCGCTGCCCGGTCGAGGGGAACACCCAGCCCTTCGGGCTGTGGCACGGCGGGGCGTCCTGCGTGATCGCCGAGAGCCTCGCCTCCCTCGCCGCCGCCGCGGAGGTCGGGCCGGACGGAGCCGTCACCGGAGTGGACATCAACGCCACGCACCTGCGTCCGGCCACGGAGGGCTGGGTGCACGGGGTGGCCACGGCGATCCGGATCGGCGGCACGCTGGCCACCTACGACGTCGCGCTCACCGACGACGCCGGGGAGCAGGTCTGCGCGGCCCGGATCACGGTGTACCTGAAGCGGTCCGCGCGCTGAGCGCTACTTCTTGCGCTTGTCGCCCCTGGACTGCTCGATCACGGCCTCGGCCACCTCGCGCATCGACTTGCGCAGGTCCATGGCGGTCTTCTGGATCCAGCGGAACGCCTCGGGCTCGGTGAGGCCGAGCCCCTCCTGCAGCAGGCCCTTGGCCTGGTCGACGGCCTTGCGGGACGCGAACCGCTCCTCCAGGTCGGCCACCTCCGCCTCGACCGCGCGGATCTCGGCGAACCGGGACACCGCGATCTCGATCGCGGGGATCACGTCGGAGTTGTCGAACGGCTTCACCACGTAGGCCATGGCACCGGCGTCCCGGGCGCGCTCGACGAGTTCGCGCTGGCTGAACGCGGTCAGCATGACCACCGGGGCGATCCGCTCCTCCGCGATGATCGCGGCCGCGCTGATCCCGTCCATCTTCGGCATCTTGACGTCCATCACGACGAGGTCGGGAGTGAGCTTGCGGGCCAGTTCGAGGGCCTCCTCGCCGTCCCCGGCCTCGGCGATCACCTCGTAGCCCTCGTCGGTGAGCAGCTCGACCAGGTCGAGCCGGATCAGGGCCTCGTCCTCGGCCACCAGGACGCGGAGCGTCTCGTCGTCGTTGCGGTCGTCGTCGGCAGTCATCACTGTTCAGCTTCCTGGCAGGGTTTCGTCCTCGGCCCCGGGGGTGCGGTGCAGGGACGAGGTTACCCTGCGGCCCGGACGAACCGCCAAGTTGTGGCAGACTTCTTGGGCACCTGCCGGGGTGGCGGAATGGTATACGCGGACGGCTCAAACCCGTCTGCCCGCAAGGGCGTAGGGGTTCGAATCCCCTTCCCGGTACCAGGGCTCAGTCCCGGCCGGCGACCTGTTCGCCAGGAGCTGCTCGGGCGACCACCCGGTCCTGAGAACCACCCGAACGGCCGGACCCCAAGGCTGCGAGGGTCACGTCCTCCTCAGGAATGCGCCCCGCCGAGGCGCCGCACCGCGACGCCGGCAGCGACGTCGGCCACGTCGGATGCGGCGAACCGTGCGGCGCCGGGCGTCCGGGTGTTCGCTGCGGCCGCAGCCGTCGCGAGGGCCAGGGCTCCCGGCAGGGCGTCGCCGCGGGAGAGCGCGGCGAGCAGGCCCGCGAGGAACGAGTCCCCGGAGCCGACCGCGTAGCTGCCCCGCTCGCCGGGCATGGCCAGCCACGCGCCGTCCGCGGACACCCCGACCGCACCTGCCGCTCCGTCCGTGACCACGGCCGTCCCGGACCCGGCCGCGCGGAGCCCGAGGGCGAGGTCCTGCGGCCCGGCCGGCCCGAACAGCTCGGCCGCCTCCGATCGGTTCACCTTCACCAGTTCCACCCGGGTGCGGTCGAGGACGGCTCGCAGCGCGGCGCCCTGCAGGTCCGCGGCGATCCGGACGCCGCGGTCCGCTGCGCCGGCGAGTGCGTCGGCCACCGCAGGGATCGCGCCCACGGCCATCGAGCCGGACACCGCCAGCCAGCCGTCGGCCAGGCCCGCCACGAGTTCGCAGACCCGGACGAGCGCGGCCCCGTCCAGTTCGGCCGCGGGTTCGTAGAACTCGGTGGTCGCACCGGAGGACGTGTCCACCGCCGTGATGCACCGCCGGGTGTTCGCGGTCGTCGCCACCACCGTCGCGGGGATGCCCTCCGCGGTCAGCGCGTCCGCCACCGCGGTGCCGTTGTGGCCACCGAGCGGCACCACCACCCGCGCCGCCGCGCCGATCGTGACCAGTGCGCGCGCCACGTTCACGGCCTTGCCGCCGGCCAGTTCGAGCACCCAGTCGGGCCGGTGGATGCGGCCGAGCCCCACCGAGCCGACCCCGTACGTGATGTCGAGTGCCGGGGCCAGCCCGAGGCAGGTGATCACGACCGGCCCAGCGCGTCGAGCAGCTCGGCCCGGGTCGCCTGCCGGCCCGTGCCCCCGGCCCCAGTGGTCGACAGCGAGCCCGCCGCGGTCGCCCACGCCAGGCTCTCCGCCGGTCCGCGACCCGCCAGCCAGGCGGTGAGGAAGCCCGCGTCGAAGCTGTCGCCCGCTCCCGTGGTGTCGACCACGTCGACGGACAGCCCGGGTGCACGCAGGACCTCGCCGTCGGCCGCCACGAACCCGCCGGCCGCCCCGTCCTTCACGGCCACCACGGGGCCGCGGGAGGCGAGCACTCGCGCGGCCGCCACCGCGTCCGCCGCGCGCCCACCCCCGGTCGCACCGGCGAGCTCGACGGCCTCTGCGGCGTTCGGCAGCAGCACGTCCACGTGGGGCAGGCACTCGGTGACGCCGACCCACTCCTCACGGGGGTCCCAGTTCGGGTCCAGGCTCGTGGTCACACCGGCCGCCCGGATGTCCGCGAGCAGCGCTGCCAGGTCGCGCGCGAAGGCCGGCACCAGGAAGAACGAGGCCACGTGCAGGTGGGTAGCGCCGGAACGGTCCACCGCCGCCCGGACGTCGTCGACGGCCAGGCCCGCCATCGCCCCGGGCAGCGTGAGGATCGAACGGTCGTCGCCACCGGAGAGGATGACCGACAGGCCGGTCGGCCCCGGCACCGTGCGCAACTCGGCCACGTCCACGCCGCGGTCGGTCAGGAGCTCCCGGGTACGGGCGCCGAAGAAGTCCTCCCCCACCCGCGCCACCAGGCCCACGGCGACGCCCAGCCGGGCCAGCCCGGATGCGCAGATGCCCGCGCTCGAGCCCAGCACCAGGTCCGCGCCGGTCAGGAACTGCTCGGCCTGGCCGAACCGCGGCCGCACGTCGCCCTGCAGCACCAGGTCGAGGTTCGCGTCCCCGGCCACCAGCACCCGCGCGCTCATCCCTTCAGCCCCGACATCGTCATCGTCGCGATGAAGTGCTTCTGCGCGAACAGGAAGAACAGGATCAGCGGCAGTGTGGCCACGACATTGCCGGCCATGAGCAGGGACCACTGGGTGCGCCGGGTGCCCTGGAAGTTGGCGATGCCGAGCTGGATCGTGAACAGGTCCTCGTTGTTGATCGCGATCAGCGGCCAGATCAGGTCGTTCCAGGCCCCGAGCAGCGTGAAGATCGCCAGGGTGGCCAGCGCGGGTCGCGCCAGCGGCAGCACCACCCGCAGGAAGGTCTGCCAGCGGTTGCAGCCGTCGAGGGCCGCGGCCTCCTCGAGCTCGACCGGGATCGAGAGGAAGAACTGGCGCATCAGGAAGATGCCGAACGCCGAGGCGAGCCACGGGACGAACGCGGCGGCGAGGGTGTCGATCAGGTGCAGCTTCGAGAACATGATGTAGGTCGGGATCATCAGCAGCTGGATCGGGATCATGATCGTCGCCACCACGGCGAAGAACCCGAAGTTCCGGCCGCGGAAGTGAAGCCTGGCGAAGCCGTACCCCGCCAGCGAGCAGAGCACGATCTGGGACCCGATCGCGACCACCGACACGAGGGTGCTGTTCACCAGCCAGCGCACCACCTGGGTGTCGCCGAACAGGCCCGCGAAGCCGTCCAGGGTGAGCCGGGAGGGGAAGAACGGCGGCGGGAACCGGATCAGCTCCTCGGCCGGCGACAGCGAGGCCAGCACCATCTGCAGGAACGGGGTCAGGAAGACCAGGGCGATCGGCGCCAGCACGAAGTGCCAGGGGTTGATCCTTCGGCGGCGCCGCCGCTGCGGCGCCTCCGTCCGGTCCAGCTCAGCGGTCGTCATCAGAACGCCTCCAGGTTCTTCCGGCGGGCATAGACCACCATGCCCACGGTGATCGCCAGGGTGACGAAGAACAGCACGTAGGCCGCGGCCGAGCCGTAGCCGAACTCCAGGCCCTTGAACGCCTTCTCCCAGAGGAAGTAGACGATCGTCTTGGTCGCGTCCAGTGGCCCGCCACGGGTGGTCGTGTAGACGAGGTCGAACAGCTGGATCGCACCGATCACCTGCCAGATGGTCACGAACACCGTGACCGGGGCGAGTTCGGGCCAGACCACCCGCCAGAACGTCTGCCAGGGGTTGGCGCCGTCGACCTTCGCCGCCTCGATCAACTCGTTGGGGATGTCCTGCAGGGCGGCCAGGTAGATCACGGTCGTGAAGGCGGCCTGCCCCCACAGGGACATGACCGCGATCACGAGCATCGCCTGGCCGGGATCCTCCAGCCAGCCCTGGGCCGGGATGCCGAACACCCGCAGCACGTTGTTGACCAGCCCGTACTGGGGGCTGAACAGGTAGGTGGACAGGATGCCCGTGGCCGCGGCGGACGCGACGAACGGGATGAAGATCGCCGTCCGGTAGAAGCCGATGAACCGGATCTGGCGGTTCAGCGCGACGGCGAGGAACAGCCCCGAGAGCACCGACGCAGGGACGAACAGCAGCACGAACAGGCCGGTCTGGGTGACGGCCTGGGCGAATTCGGCGTCCGTGACCAGGCGGGTGTAGTTGTTCAGCCCGAGGAACTTCGGCTGCGAGAAACCGTTCCACTTCTGCAGCGAGAGCAGGAACGCCCACCCCGCCGGGAAGATCGACAGGCCGAGCACCAGGATCATGCCGGGTCCGATGAACGACCAGCCGGCCAGCCCGTTACGGAACCCGCGGCGGCGTCGGGCCGCCCGGCGCCGGCGCCGGTACTCGTCCTCCGATTCGACGGGTGCCGTGGCCCGCACCGCACCGACCGGCCTGGCCTGGTGGGAAGTCGTCGTCATCTGCACCGCTCCGCTCTGCCCGCTCAGCGTACGACCTGCTCAGTTGAGGACGACGGCACGGGTCAGGTACCGCGGCCGGTCCGGGTTCAGGCCGCGGACGGCGGCGACGCCGACCGCGAGCCGCTGGGCCAGCGCCAGTTCGATCAGCGGGTCGGGAGCGGCGCCGGACACCACCGTCGCCCCCGTCGTCCGGGCCAGCTGGTCGGCGAGTTCGGGATCGGCCGCTCCGAGCATCCAGACCAGCGAGCCCGGGTGGGCGACGGCCATCGGCCCGTGCCGGTAGTCGAGCAGCGGGTAGGACTCGGCCCAGGCCTGGGCCGCCTCGCGGATCTTCAGCGCGGCCTCCATCGCCAGCCCGTTCGTCCAGCCGCGGCCCAGGTAGACGAAGTGGTCGTGGGCCCCCGGATCGGGCACCGGGTGCGGGGCCGCGAGCGCGACCTCCGCCAGTGCAGGGATCCCGGAGACGTCCTCGCCGAACGCGGCACGGGCGAGCAGGACGAAGGAGGTCGGGAACCGGGTCTGCACGACCGACTCCTCGTCCGCGAAGTCCAGCAGCAGGACGTCGTCGGCGAGCCGCGCGCACGGCGAGTCGGCGACCCCCGTGACCACGATCCGGCGGACGCCGGACGGGAGCCGTCGCAGGGCGTCCACCACTTCGGTGGTGTCCCCCGAACGGCTGATCCCGAGCACCGCGTCGTAGGCGCGCGGCGTCCGCGGCTCCGACGCGTACGCCCAGTCGGTGGCTCCCAGCCCTGCGTCCTCACGCAGCGTGGCGAAGGAACTGGCCACGAAGGCGGAGGTGCCGCACCCGATCGCCAGTACCCGCTCCCCCGGCCGCGCCAGCAGCGCCGTGGCCTGCGGCGTGAGGTCGAGAGCCCGGCGCCAGACCTGCGGCTGGCTGTCGATCTCCTGGGTGGTGATGCTCATCGTCTGCTCCTGTGTCGTTGGTTGGGGTCCGCCGGCGGCTACTGGTCGGCCAGCGCCTGGTCCGCCTTGGCCGCGGCCTGCTGCAGCGCCTCGGTGGGGGTGCCCTTGCCCTGCAGCACCTGCGAGATCGCGGAGCCGATCGCCTCGGACAGCCCGACGTAGCCCTGGACGGTCGGTCGCGCCTGCACGGCGTTCGCGCTGTTGGCGGCCATCACGTCCAGCCCCGGCAATTCCTTCACCTGGGCCTTGAACTCAGGGGTGTCCATCTCGCTGGTACGCAGCGGCAGGTTGCCGTAGGCGACGTTCCAGCGCAGGTCCTGCTCCGGCGCGGTCAGCCACTTCAGGAACTCGACCGACCAGTAGTTCTGGTTGGCGTCCCCGGAGTCGGGCAGGGCCCAGATGTCCGGGCCGGACACCGTCTGGTGGTCGCCGTTCGTGCCGGGCAGGATCGTCACGCCGTACTTCGTCCCCGCGGTCTTCAGGTCGCTCAGCTGCCACGGCCCGGACGTCATCATCGCGATGCGGTCGGCGGCGAACAGCTGGGCGAACTTGGTGTCGGTCTGGTCGATGTAGACGCTCTTGTCGTCCACGGCCATCGCCCGCAGGAACTCCAGCGCCGCATCGCCCTCGGGCGAGGCGAAGGCCGACTTCGACTGGTCGTCGGTGAGGATCTTGCCGCCGTTCTGCCACAGGTGCGGCCAGAACTGCCAGGTGGTCTCCTCCGAGCCGGACACCGAGTACTCGTAGCCGTAGATCTGCTTGCCCGGATCGGTCAGCTGCTTCGCCGCGGTGCGGAAGTCGTCCCAGGTCCACTGGTCGGTCGGGTAGGCGAGGCCGGCGTTGTCGAAGACCGTCTTGTTGTAGATCAGTGAGATGTTGTCGACCAGCGCCGGGAAGCCGATCGTCGCCTTCCCGGTCGGCTGGACGGTGGCTCGCGCCGCCTGGGAGAACTCGTCCCAGCCGACCGACGGGTCCTTCACCTGCTCGGTGATGTCCTGCATCTTGCCGGAGGACTCCAGCTCGCTCGCCCACGAGCCGAACGCGTAGGAGATGTTGGGGTAGGTGCCCGAGGCGAACCCCGCGGACAGCTTCTGCAGGAGCTCCTCGGTCGAGGATGCCCCGGATGACGTCTTGATCGTCACGTTCGGGTGCAGCGTCGTGAACTCGGCGGCGAGGTCCTCCAGCAGCTTCTCCGCCGCGTCCGACTGGCCGGTCCACCAGGTCAGGGTCACCGGGGCGTTCGGGTCCACGGAGGCGGATGTGGCCGGGCCCTCGGTGGACGTGCAGGCAGACAGCGCGATCATCGAGACCGCGACGGCGGCGGCGCCAGCGGCTCGCAGCAGGCGATGGCTCATGGGTGGTCCTCTCCAGCGACAGCGTTTCTTCATCTTGGGCACTGACTGAGCGATCACGCAATCAACTGCGCAATTTGCTCAGTTGAGCTGAGCGATACCGGGCGGAGTCGTGCAATTCGCCGGGCCACGGCAGGACGATGCTGCCATGTTCGCCATCGAGGACGTCCGCCTGCGCGACTGGAAGCCGCGCGCCCAGCTGCGGACAACCCGCACCGAGGTACCGCTCCCCGCCGTCGGCTGCATCGACGCGCACAACCACCTGGGTCGCTGGCTCAGCGACGACGGCGACTGGATCGTTCCGGACGTGGACGGGCTCCTCGCGACGATGGACGCCCGCCACGTCGAGACGATCGTGAACCTCGACGGCATGGCCGGTGCCGAGCTCGAGGCGAACCTCGACCGGCTCGACCGGGCTCATCCCGGGCGGTTCCTGACCTTCTGCCAGCTGGACTGGGCGATGCTCGCCGAACCCGACGGCGTCCGTGGCCTGCTCGACCAACTGGAGGACTCCCGACGTCGGGGCGCCCGCGGGGTGAAGGTCTGGAAGAACCTCGGACTCACCTACCGCGACGGGACCGGCGCGCTGGTCTCCCCCGACGACCCCCGGGTGGTCGAGGTGCTCGGGCGTGCCGGAGAACTCGACCTCCCGGTCCTGATCCACACCGCCGACCCGATCGCGTTCTTCGAACCGCTCGACGAGTACAACGAACGCCTCGACGAACTGGCCGTCGAGCCGGACTGGTGGTTCGGCGACCGGGACCGCCATCCCACCTTCGACGCCCTGCTCGACGCGCACGCGCGGCTGGTGCTCGCGTGCCCGAGGACCACGTTCGTCGGCGCCCACTTCGGGTGCTGCGCGGAGGACCTCGAGCGGGTCGGGCGGCTGCTGGACGCCGCCCCCAACTACCACGTCGACATCGCCGGCCGGATGGCCGAGCTGGGCCGCCAGCCCCGGCACGCCGCGGCGTTCATCACCCGCTACGCCGACCGGGTGCTCTTCGGCACGGACATCTACCCGGTCACCGACGAGCAGTACCGCCTGCACTACCGCTTCCTGGAGTCCGCCGACGAGGGCTTCGACTACGCCCCCGACGCGGACATCCCGCCACAGGGTCGCTGGACGGTCTCCGGCCTCGCACTCTCCCCCGAGGTGCTCGCGAGGGTCTACGCCGGCAACGCCCGGCGGGCGCTCGGGCTGGGCTGACCGGTCAGCCGACCACCTCGAGAAGGTGGGCGGCCGCCTCGGCCGTCCATTCCCGGACGCCGGCCAGGTAGGCCCTGGGGTCGACCGCGTCCGGCTTCGCCGCGAGTTCCTCCCGCAGCCTCGTGGTGCCGGCGATCGCCAGCGCGGTGCCGATGTTCACCTTCCGGATCCCCGCGTCGACCGCGGCGGAGAGCTGGTCGTCCGGCACGCCGGAACTGCCGTGCAGCACGAGCGGGACGTCCAGCGCGTCGCGCAGGGTCGCGATCAGGGCGAGGTCCAGACGCGCGGTGCGGTCGCGCATGGCGTGGCTGCTGCCCACCGCCACGGCGAGGGCGTCCACCGCGGTGGCCCCCACGAAGGCGCGGGCCTCGTCCGGATCAGTCCGGACACCGGGCGCGTGGGCACCGTCCTTGCCGCCGATCTCGCCGAGCTCGGCCTCGACCCAGATCCCGCGGGCGCGGGCCTCGTGCACCACTCCGGCGGTCAGCGCGACGTTCGCGGCATAGTCGCTGCGGGACCCGTCGAACATCAGGGAGGTGAGCCCGAGCCCGCCGCTGCGCTCCAGCGCTGCCGAGGCCAGCGCGGCGTCGTCGATGTGGTCGAGGTGGAGGCCCACCGGCACCTCGGCCGCTGCGGCGAGCTCGCGGCAGGCGGCGAGCAGCGGGGCGAACCCCCGCCGGAACCGGATCGCGTTCTGGCTGACCTGGAGGATGACCGGCCGACCGGTCGCCTCCGCGGCGGCGACCACCGCCTCCGCCTGCTCCAGGGTGATCACGTTGAATGCGGCGACCGCCCGTCCGCGAGCGGCGGCCGCCTCGACCAGCGCGCCCGCGCCGGCCAGGCTCATGACGCGTCGAGCGTGCCGCCCAGCGCCCGCGGCAGGAACCGGGCGTGAGCTGCGGTGAGTTCGTCGCACAGGTCCCAGATCTGCCCGGGCGTCAGGCTGGAGGCCGCATTGGGGTCGGCGAGGACGGCCTGGCGCACGAGCGCCGGGTCGCCCTCCCTTGCTGCGGCGACGGCCAGTTCGGCGACGGACAGGTAGGCGCGGTTCAGCGCCGCCCCCGCCGCGGGCACGCTGCCGAACCGCTGCGGACGCAGGCCGTCGCCGTCCACCTCGGCGGGAACCTCGACCACCGCACCCTCGGGCAGGTTGTCGATCAGACCGCGATTCACGACGTTGGCGTGGATCAGGCGCGGCGTGCCGGTGAGCATCGAGTGGATGACCTGGGGCGCGTACTCGGCGGCGTCGCCCGCCTCGTGCAGCGGCACGTCGCCGCCCGCAGCGAGGATGGCCCTCGCCTCCTCGTACTCGGCGACGTTGTCCTCCGAGATCTGCAGGTACTCCAGCGGCCGCAGCCGGTAGCGCTCGATCTGGGCGTCCGAGCGCAGGAACCAGCTCAGGTACTCCGAGGAGTGCTCGCTGGTCTCGGTCGGGTAGAAGCCGATCCGGGAGAAGATCTCCACCCGCACCCGTCGCTCCAGTTCCGGATCCGCGGCGATCTTCGCCCGCAGCAGCGGGTACAGGTCGTGGCCGTCCCGGCTCCACTCGGTCAGCCACGCCTGGTGATTGACGCCGCCGGCACGGTAGCGGGTGCCCTCCAGCGGTACGCCGATCAGTTCGCAGAGGTCGTGCACCGTCCAGTACACGCTGTGGCACAGCCCCACGGCCTTCAGCTGCGGGGCGACCTCGGCCAGCCACCACACGTTCATCGCCATCGGGTTGGTGTAGTTCAGCAGCCACGCGTCCGGGCAGACGGCGAGCATGTCGGCTGCGATGCCGGACAGGACGGGGAAGGTGCGCAGGCCGCGGAACACCCCGCCGACGCCGGTGGTGTCACCGATCGTCTGGCGCAGGCCGTACCGCGCGGGCACCTCGAGGTCGACCCGGGTCGCGGCGATGCCGCCGACCTGGATCATGTTCACGACGAAGTCGGCGCCGTCGAGCGCGGCCCTGCGGTCGGCCTCGGCCCGGACGACCAGGTCCTTGCCGAGCTGCCGGGCCACGTTCTCGGCCGTGCCCCTGGCCACCTCCAGCCGCTCGTGGTCGATGTCGTGCAGCACCAGCTCCAGCACTGGCAGGTCGTCGTACCGCAGCAGGTCGACGATCAACTGGCGGGTGAACACGACGCTGCCCGCGCCCACGAAGGTGATTCTCGGCATGACCCGATTCTCCGGACAAACGCTCATTCCGCGCAACAAAATGCACGATTTGACGCGCAAATGCGCGACTGCGATGATCGTTTCGTGGCCAGCGCATACAACTCCTCCACCATTGCCGAACTCGGCAGCTCGACCAAGCGCTCCCGGCGGCTCGCCGACATCCTCGACTTCATCAGCGATCGGGGCGAGGCCTCGATCCAGGAACTCGGCGAGCACTTCGGCGCCTCTGCGGCGACCCTTCGGCGCGACCTCGGCCTGCTCGCCGACCAGGGCCTGCTCGTCCGCACCCACGGTGGGGCCACGATCAGCGGCGGACCGGCCGAGGTGCCGGTCGCGCTGCGCGACACCCGGTTCGCGGACGCGAAGGCGCGCATCGCCCGGGCCGCCGCCGCGCTGATCCCCCGCGAACGCCACGCGATCAGCTTCAGCGGCGGCACGACCACCGCGTCCGTCGCCCGCGAACTCGCCTGGCACAACGACCTGACCGTCGTCACGAACTCGCTCACGATCGGCACGCTACTGGCGCGCTTCCCCCGGCTGAAGGTCGTGATGACGGGTGGCATCCTGAGGCCGCAGTCGCTCGAACTGGTCGGCGTCCTCGCCGAGGGCACCTTCAACGCGGTCAAGCACGTCGGCACCGCGATCCTGGGCGCGGACGGGATCTCGGCCGCGGACGGCGTGACCACCCACGACGAGACCGAGGCCCGCACCAACCACGCGATGGTGAGCAAGGCGGACCGGACCGTCGTCGTGGCGGACGGGTCGAAGGTCGGCCATGCCGCGTTCGCCTCGATGGCCGACATCGCCGAGATCGACGTCCTCGTCACCGACGACAGCGCGGACGCCGAGGAACTCGCACGGTTGCGAGCCCTCGGCGTCCAGGTGATCGTCGCCTGAGGCGTCC
>JBDHZJ010000007.1:0-19367 GCA_039811825.1 Propionicimonas sp. | reverse complement strand
GCCGGTGGTGATCGACGACGGCCTGCAGGTGCCCAAGCTGCCGGTCGACATCGTGCTCGAGGTGTCCGGCGTCCCCGAGATCGCCGCCCAGATCGCGATGTCCGCCCTGCTCGACCGCAAGGACGTCGCCCTGATGACCGTCGAGGCCGACGTCACCGTCGGCCTGCTGCTGTCGAAGGTCGCCAACGCCGGCAATCAGGTCTACACGATCTGCCGGGGCGACGAGCCGTCCGAATGCCTCAAGCTCGTCGAGTACGCCCGCGATCTCGGCCTCACCGTCGTGGCCACCGGGAAGGGCAAGAACAACCCGAACCGGCCCACCGACGTGATCGAGGACGTGCTCGAGGAGGCGCTGGCCAAGAACATGAACCCGCGCATCCTGTGCGAGTTCACCGACGGCACCAAGACCCAGCTCGAGATGTGCGCGCTGTCGAACGCCACCGGCATCCCGGTCGACGTCGAGGGCATGCACGGCCCGTCCTGCACGATCGACGAACTCGCCACCAAATTGATCCCGGTCGAGGACGGCGGCCTGCTCACCCGCACCCCCGCCGTGGAGTACACCGTCGAGGGCGACGTGGCGCCGGGCATCTTCGCGGTGGTGAAGTCCGAGAACGCCGTGGTCACCGAGGAGCTCGACTTCCTCAAGTTCGGCAAGGGCCCCTACTACGCCATCTACCGGCCGTTCCACCTGGCCTCGATCGAGGCGCACCTGTCGATCAGCGAGGCCATCCTCGACCGCCGGGCCGACTTCCAGACCAAGGTCTGGCGCTCCGAGGTGACCGCCAAGACCAAGTTCGACCTGAAGGCAGGCATCACCCTGGAGGGCATGGGCGGCCACCACGTCCGCGGCTGGACGATCGACGCCGACGACGCTCGCGCCATGAACGCCATCCCGATCGGGCTGGTCGGCAGCTGCGTCCTCACCCGCGACGTGCCCGCGGACACGATCCTCACCTACGACGACGTCGAGGTGGACGAGACCCGGCCGCTGGTCGCCATGCGACGCCTGCAGGACTCACTGATCGCGTCCGCCGTCATCTGAGGACCCCCGGGGCGGGGACGGCCGGTTCAGCAGCGCCTGTTCGGCGAGCTGCGCGCCTGCTCCCGCGTACAACGACAGCGAGGCGTCGACGCCGCGGTTCGCCCAGGCGCCGGCGTCCTCGTCGTCGTGGGTGATCACCCCCACGGTGCCCGTGAAGCCGGAGCGGCGCACGAGGTCGATCGCGGTCGCGTTGGCCTGGCGGTTCGGGAGCGCGAACACCGCGACCTCGAGCGCGGGATCGCCACGCATGCGCGCCCACAGCTCGCGGTCGGTCGCGTCGCCCTCGACCACGGCCTCGCCGCGCCCGCTCAGCTGCTCGATCACCTCCGGATCGCTGTCGATGCCGATGACGCGCAGGTCGGGCTCGGCGACGAGCCGGTCGAAGGCGGCGCTGCCCACCCGGCCCAGCCCGAGGACGAGGGCGTTGGCGTCGCCGATGTCGATGTGGCGGTCCTCGGGCAGCAGCACGTGCTCGGGACGGTTGGGGAACCGGTCGGCCACCCACGAGGCGAACGCGGCGCCGCGGCGTTCGGCGGCCGCGCCGACCAGGAAGCTCAGCGCGACCGCCAGCGAGACCGCGACCAGCCAGTGCCGGTCGATCAGGCCGTGCTCCGCGCCGACCGCGATCACGATCATGCCGAACTCGGAGTAGTTGCCGAGGGTCACCGCGGCCAGGGCGGACGTGCGGTTGCGCAGGCGCGCCCACCGCAGCAGGACCACGAACAACAGGCCCTTCACGGGCAGCAGCGCCAGCAGCGCGACCGCGATCCCCACCTCCGTGAGGCCCGGCGTCCCACCCAGGCCGATGGCGAGGAAGAAGCCGACCAGGAGCAGGTCCTTGAGCCGGAGCAGCGAGCGGGCGAGCGAGTCGGCGTGCCGGTCCCTGGCGAGCAGGACGCCGACGACGAGCGCCCCGAGCTCGCCCTTGAGGCCGACCGCGGTGAAGGCCCAGTAGCCGGGCCCGAGGGCCATCAGGATGCCGAACAGGATCTCCAGGTCGGCCCGCGCGATCCGCGCCCAGAGCAACCGGGCGAGGCGGACGAGCGGGTACAGCAGGACGAGGCCGAACGCCCACACCGACGGGATCGTCCCCCCGACCAGGGCGAGGAAGACCACCGCCGCGAGGTCCTGGATGAGCAGGATCCCGATCGCGACCCGGCCGTAGAGCGCCTGCTCGTCCCCCTTCGCCTCCAGGTGGGTGACCACGAACACCGTGCTGCAGAACGACAGGGCGAACGCCGCGAGCGCGACCGTGCCCGGCGAAGCGGCCTGCGAGTAGGTCAGGCCCAGGGCCACCAGCCCCGAGACCGCGAGGGCGGCGAGCGCCCCGAAGGTGACCAGGTGGGCCACCGTCGTCATCCAGACGTGCCGGCGCAGCAGGGTGCGGACGTCGAGCTTGAGGCCGATGGTGAACAGCAGCAGGGTCACGCCGAGGTCGGCGACCAGGTCCAGTTCGGGGGCGTGCGGGACGCCCGCGAAGCCGAGCGCGAACCCGGCCGCCAGGAAGCCGACCAGCGGGGGCAGGCGCAGCAGCGCCGCCACGACTCCTCCGCCGAACGCGGCGGCGACGTAGAGGAGCCACGTCTCCATGTCCTCAGCCTACGAACCACAGCCGCTCCGGTGGGCCGCTCCGCGACTTCCCGCGGTGATCCCGCTCGGATCACCCGGGCAGGCTACGCGCGGCGCAGCCCGGCGGACGGCGTGGTGTCCCGGCCCCGGCTGCCGACGCGCAGGTCGATCGGGTCGCCGTACCAGGTCATCCCCATCGGGAAGTCCTCCGGCTTCCACTCCAGGGTCGTCCAGTCCGGGTCGAAGATGAGGTAGCCGCCGGAGTACAGCTCGATCCGGTGCCCCGAGCCCGGATCGAAGACGTAGAGGTACATCGCCTGGCCGATGCCGTGCTTGCCCGGGCAGACACGCTCAGCGACCTCGAGGTCGCTGAGCGTGTCTGCCGCGGTGAGCATGTCGGAGTAGTACCTACTCGTTCCGGACGCGTCGTCCGCAGGACGTCGAGCTCTTCCACGCGGAGCTGCAGCGGCAGGAGATCGAGGTGCTCGAGGTACCCGCCGGCACCGAGCACGGGCGCGGTACCGCCGTGCGCTTCCTGCTGCCCGGCGGTGGCCACCCGTTCGAGCTCTACTACGACATCGAGAAGCCGCCGGCCGCAGCGGATCTGCGCTCGAAGCTGCCCTCGAACAGCTCCCGCAGGCGTGGGCTCGGCGCCCGGCGGATCGACCACTACAACTGCCAGACCTCGCCGGAGACGATCAACGTCGCCGAGCAGTGGGTCCGCCACAACCTGGGCTTCCACCGCCGCGAGTTCGGCTACATGAAGGGTCGTCCGGACATCCTGCAGGCGTCCTGGATGTCGGTGACCCCGCAGGTGCATGACCTCGCGATGGTCGCCAACGGCGACGGGAAGTCCGCCCAGATGCACCACGTAGCGTTCAACCTCGAGAGTTCACCACCGCCTCGTCCTGCTGGGTGAGGACGAGCGAGTGGTGGGTGAGTTCCTGGTAGCAGCGCAGGTAGGCGACGTCGCCGTCGCGTTCGACCTCCTCCATTCCGAGCAGGTCGCGGAAGAACCACAGTGACTTCTCGATGTCGCGGGTGCCGAGGTTGATCCCGCCGAGCCAGGCGACGCCGGGGCCGGGATCGTAGGAGTCGGAGAGCTTGGGCATGGGTGGTCCCTTCGTGGAAGTGGGTCGTCAGGACCCGGCGATGAAGCCGGTCAGGGCTGTGTTGAAGGCGTCGGCGCGTTCGATCATCGACCAGTGCCCGCAGCGGTTCAGCAGCAGTGCGTCCGCGTGCGGGAGCCACTCGACCAGATCAAGGGTGCGCTGCACCGGGATGACCCGGTCCTGCCGGCCGTGCACGAGCAGGACGGGCAGCGTGACGCCGGCCAGGTCGTCGGGCTGCAGCGGCAGGGCGTGCCGGTCACGTTCTCTGGCGCTCATCACCCGGGCCAGCCGACCGTTGCCGACCTCGTACCCGGCGACCTCGCGGCGGGCGTCGACCATCCAGTCGGGGACGACCGCGGGGTCGGTGACGAAGCCGCGGAACGCCGCGGCGAGCCCCTCGGAGGTGATGTCCGGGTCGAGGTGCTGCTGCAGCGCCGCCGTCCGCTGGATCGCACCTCCGGTGCCCATCGAGACGATGCCGATGATCCGGTCGGGGTGCTCGAGCGCGAGTTGCAGGGCGATCCAGCCGCCCAGCGAGTTGCCCACCAGCCAGGCCCGCTCGATGCCCAGCGCGTCGAGGAAGCGGAGCACGTGGTCGGCCCACTCGCGGATCCCGAACGGCGCGTCGTCCGGCTCGATGGACGCGCCCCAGCCGATCAGGTCGGGCGCGATGGCGCGGAGGTGGGCCCCCGCGGCCGGCAGGGTGAGCCACCAGTTCGCCGCGGCGGAGACACCGGTGCCGGACCCGTGCAGGAACACGACTGGGACACCGTCGCCGACCTCGTGGTAATGGGTGGTCTCGCCGGGACCGGTCTCGATCCAGCGGTCCGCCAGCCCGAACGCCGCCGGGCTGGTGTAGCCGGTCGTGCCGAGTCGTGTCATGCGAGCTCACCCGGCTCGCGCGCCGCGACGAGGTCGAGCGCGATGTCGGTGAGCATGTCCTCCTGGCCGCCGATCAGCTTGCGGGCGCCGGCCTCCATCAGGATGTCGCGCGGGTCGAGGCCGTAGGTCTTCGAGGTCCGTTCGGCGTGCCGAAGGAAGCTGGAGTAGACGCCGGCGTAACCCACGGTGAGGGTCTCGCGGTCGACCTGCACCGGACGGTCCCACAGCGGGCGTACCAGGTCGTCGGCGGCGTCCTCCAGGCGGAAGACGTCGGCGCCCACGTCCCAGCCCTGCAGCTTCGCGACGGCGACGAACGGCTCGAACGGCATGTTGCCCGCACCGGCGCCGTGCCCGGCCGGCGACCCGTCCACGCGGTAGGCGCCCTCCTCGACGGCGACCACGGAGTTGGCCACAGAGAGCGAGAGGTTCTCGTGGGCGTGGATGCCGATCTGGGTCGTCGGCTCCAGCACGTCGCGATAGGCGCGGATCCGCTCGCGGACGCCGTCCATCGTGAGCCGCCCGGCGGAGTCGGTGACGTAGACGCACTGCGCGCCGTAGGACTCCATCAGCTGCGCCTGCCTGGCGAGCGCGGCGGGGTCGTTCAGGTGCGCCATCATCAGGAAGCCGGACACGTCCATGCCCCACTCGCGGGCAGTCGCGATGTACTGCGCGGACACGTCGGCCTCGGTGCAGTGCGTCGCGATCCGCACCGAGCGGGCCCCGGCCTCGAAGGTCTCCCGCAGGTCGTGCAGGGTGCCGATGCCGGGCAGCAACAGGGTCGTGACCACGGCGTTCTCGATCACCCCGGCCGCGGCGCTGATCCATTCCAGGTTCGTGTTCGACCCGGCGCCGTAGGTGAGGCTGCCCCCGGCCAGCCCGTCGCCGTGCGCGATCTCGATCGCGTCGACCCCCGCCTCGTCGAGCGCCTTCGCGATCTCGGCCAGCTTGGCCGGCGTAATCCGGTGGCGCAGGGCGTGCATGCCGTCGCGCAGGGTGACGTCCTGCAGGTAGACCTGCTTCGGCTCGCTCACTGGAGGGGCTCCTTCCTGGCCAGGACCATCCGCTCGGCGGTGCGCATCGCAGCGGAGGTCATGATGTCGAGGTTGCCGGCGTAGGCCGGCAGGTACATGGCGGCTCCCTCGATCTCGAGGAACACCTGCACCCGGGTGTACTCGAGCAGGCGCCGGTCCTCGGGCACGAGGGTGTCGAGTTCAGGCCCCTCGTCGAGGAACTGGACCTTCTGCTTGAGCCGGTAGCCACGGACGTAGGTGGCCACCCGCTCGGCCTGGGCCTCGACGGACGCGGTGACCGCGGCGCGCTGATCGTCGTCGAGGCGGGGCACGATCGCCTGCACGGTGTCGCGCATGATCATCGGTGGGTCCGCATGAGGAAAGGTGTTCGCCCGGCCGCGCTCGCGCTTGGTGAACCAGTGGGACAAGAAGATCACCATTGCCGGCAACACGGCTGCCTCGACGACGCCGATCAGGAATCGGACCACGATCAGCGAGACCGCGTCATGGAGCATGCCCTGGACCGAGGCGAGGGTGCCCCAGGCGATCAGTGACCAGAAGATCAGGTTGCGCACGCTGCGCTTCTCGGCGTAGATCGCGCCGGGGATCTGGAAGAGGAAGTAGCCGAGGAAGAACGCGGCGCCGATGAAGGCGGAGATCCCGGCGGAGATGGCCAGGCAGCACGCGAACTCGCCGCCAGACTCCCCACCCGCTGATCGGCCGGGCGCCCGGGTACGGGATCCTCAGGCTGGTTGCTCGCTGGCGAGGCGCGCGACGTGCAGGGTGAGGTAGACGACCTCGTCGCAGGTGATCGGCTTCTCCAGCCGGAGTTCGAGGAGCGCCTTCACCCGCTCCGCACACAGGTAGGCCTGGGGGAAGGACGATCGGATCGTCGCGGTGAAGCTGTCCGGGTTCTCGGCCAGCTGCAGATCGGAGTCGACCCGGACGAAGAAGTAGCGCAGGTGGGTGATGAAGCGTGCGGCGTTGATGCTGTCGGTGTCGAAACGCCGCCCGTAGGAGACGTCCAGAATCTCGAAGACCTGCTCGAACAACGTCGTCATCCGGACGGTCCGGGACAGGTCCTCGGTGGCGAAGACGGCGTTCACGAAGTGGAGTGCGATCGGCACGGCCTCGTCGGTCGGGACGTCCACGCCGGTGCGCTCCCGCACGAGCAGCACCGCGTCGCGGGCCACACGCAACTCGTTGGGGTACAGGTGCGCCACCTCGGCCTTCAACGGGTAGCCGACCTCGATCTGCTGCCGGACGCGCTTGATCGCGAAGCTGATGTGGTCGGCCAGCGGAATGACCATCGCCTGCCCGAAGGTCGTACCCAGCGCGACCTGTGAGCGGGCCAGGATCTCGGCGGCGAGGCCGAGGTGCTCGGGCGGGATCTCGGTGAGGAACGCGCTGAGCTCCTGGGCGTCGTGCTGGGCGTCCGGGGTGAACCGCTGCACGATCCGCGCCTGGTCCACCAGGTCGCACGCAAGAAGGACAGCGAGAAGAACGGTACCGGGGCGGATGCTGCGAAGGGCGGCGGCGGAACCCCTCAACCTCCGAAGGAGGAGGGTGCGCACGAGCCGACCGCGTAGCCTGCGGTTGTGATCCTGAGCTTCCCCCGCCGAGGCCGCGGCCTACCTGGGTGTGATCGGCGAGGGAGCCAAGCCTCGCGTCGGGTACCGACTGCGGGATCTGGACCAGTGGTTGGATGCCCACCTGGTGGGCTGAGCCGCAGCTCAGACAACTGACGTGTGAGTTCACGGACTCCTGCCGCACCTTACGTCAATAACGTGTGATAGCCAGACTCCTTATCACACATTAGCAGCATATTGTGCGATAGTATGGCGGCATGGAACACGTTGAGCCTGCAGCTTCGCCGGCTGGCCTCGCCCCGTTCGGGCCGATCGAGCATGAGACGTGGCCGTGGCAGCCGGCTTACGACATTGAGATGCTCTCGCGCCGCCAGCGGCAGGCTCTGCCAACGACCTACGAGGCCGCGGTACCGGTGGCCATCGCGCAGTGCGATTTCGTTCTGAGCGGGGCACTTGCGGCTGATGTGGAGGACGCGACGGCCGCTGTGCTGAATCTCGACAGCTACGTCTCGAGCGTTCTGGGCAGCGATCGCGACATCGCCCCCCTGCAGTCGGTACTGCTGCGCTCGGAGTCAGCGGCCTCTTCACAGATCGAGAACCTCACGGTGGGTGCCCGGCAGTTGGCGATCGCCGAGATGGGTGGTGCCGTCAGCCGCAACGCCGAGCTGGTCTCCAGGAACGTGAAGGCCCTGCTCGCTGCCATCCGGCTCGCCGGCAAACTCGACACGGCCTCGATTCTGGTCATGCACGAAGCTCTGTTGGGAGGCCAGAACCCGCGCGCGGGCCGTTGGCGAGACGTGCAGGTCTGGATTGGCTCGTCCAACCTGAGTCTAGCCGGAGCAGTCTTCGTGCCACCGCACCCTTCAAGGGTGTTTGCGTACATGAATGATCTGGCAGTGTTCTTGGCTCGCGACGACCTGCCGGTGCTGCTCCACGCAGCCCTGGCCCACGCGCAGTTCGAAACTGTGCACCCGTTCACCGACGGCAACGGGCGCACGGGCCGGGCTCTGTTGCAGGCGATGCTGCGTCATGGCGAGCTGACCCGGCGCGTCACGGTGCCGATCTCGGCTGGCCTGCTCACCGACACGAGCTCTTACTTTGCTGCGCTGATGACCTACCGCGACGGCGACATCGTGCCCATCGTTCGGCAGCTGTGCGAAGCCTCCCGGACGGCGGCCCTGCACGGGCGCTGGCTGGTCGACGCCTTGGCCGAGACCAGGCAAGGGTGGCTGGAGACGGTCCGGCCGCGGGCTGGTTCGACTGGCCGGAAGCTTCTGGACGTGCTCGTGGGCCAGCCCGCCATCACCGTCGCCTGGGTACAGCAGCACCTGGAGGTCTCGAACACCGCCGCCCGGCGTGCGGTCGAGCAGTTGACCACGGCCGAGATCCTCGCCGAGACCAGCGATCGCCGGCGGGACCGGGTGTTCGTGGCCCGCGAGGTCATCGACATCCTGGACGAGTTCGCCGAACGGGCCGGCCGGCGGGGTTGAAGCAGCTCAGCCGGCCGGGTTCTCCTGACGGGCCTGGTCGATGACCTGCGGCAGGTGGTTTGCCAGCAGGTCAGCCATGACTTCCGGGTCGGTAACCAGGATGCGCAGGGCTTCGCGGACCTGCTGATCGCTCAGATCCGGGTCGATGGCTCGAACATCGCCGGAGCTGACCACGAGCGCTGCGGCGTCGCCGCACTGGAAGCGCGCCTGGTAAGCGGCGAGGATGTCCCAGTGCAGCTGGTAGGGCGTCGGGAGAGGCACGGCGCGCCCCGGCACTACCGGAGATCGTCCGGGTTGTACAGCCGCTGCTGCTCAGGCGTGGGGGTCTGCTGGGGCGGGTACACCGGCGGCTGCGGTGCCGGGGGCGGTAGCTGAGAGCGGGAGTTGGTCGGCATCCGCACCGACCTCGCCGCGAAGTACACGATCGCCATGAGCGTGGCAACCACGATCGTCAGGGCCATGGCGCCCAGGAAGGCCTTGATCTCGCCCGAAACGAGAACGAGCAGTCCGAGCAGCACCAGACCCGCGCAGAGCACGCCGAGAATGGTGACGATGACTCGCGGCACTGGTCCAACAGCGCCCAACAGCCGCTTCATCTGTCCACGCTCCCACCAGGTCGACTCCGATGGAAGAGATCCTATGGGCGCAGCAGAGCGAGCGTCACTCACCGGAGTCGATGGCTTCCCACGTACCGAAACGAGTGAATCCCGCTGCTCGGGCGAGTGCGACCGAGGCAGCATTGTCGAGCTGACAGCGATACTGCGGTTCGTACCCTCGCCTCAGTGCCTCTGCGCTCATCGCTCGGACAGTTGCGCGACCCAGCCCGCGACCACGGAATGCGGGGAGTGTGATCACTCCGAGATCAGCGAGATGAGTTCCGCTCCATGGATACATGCTCGCCGCACTCACCACTTGTCGTCGATGAAGGTGCCGAAGACGAGCCAATGGTCGAGTTCAACGAACGCCTCGTCGAGGTCATCCTCGGGTGCATCGCTTGTGAAGTCCTCGAACATCGCCGCGTCCGCGGCAGTAAGCTGGCGGGTCGCGACACCAGGAGTCTCACTGTGAAGCACTGCCTGGTCATCGAGGGTCAGGTGTTCGTGCGGATCCACCAGCATCGCCAGTTGCACGAGGAGCACTCCGCGATCGGCACGGCCATCCGGGACGCCTACCCCCAGGCCGCCGACTGCGCCCGCCGGCTCGCCGAGCTCCTCGAACTCCGCCTCGGCGCGGCCCTCACCGAGGACGAGATCTCCTATCTCGCGCTGCACATCGCCCGGGTCACCATGGACGCCGACGAGCCGGCCTGAGCGTCCGGCGGCTCGCGGTGGCCGGCCTCGGGGCCGTGGCCTGCCCTACGAATCAACTTTCGGAGACACGTCGTCTGCCCAGGTTGACGATGGCCCGGATTCGGTGGCGGGGCGCCGCGGCCCTGCCTAGCGTGGCCGATGTCATCGGGAACGGCGCGCATTCCGGATTGACCGCAGGTTCTGGCCTGTGACTTTTCTGAACCCCAACGAAAGGCCCGAAAAATGTCAGCTCTCGTAATCAGTCCGAAGACCACAGGCGTGGCGGCGGCTGGCGTCGTCGGCACCGTCCTGGGTGTCGCCTCGCCGTTCATCGTCGCGGCGATGCTCGGCGCGGGCACGGCAGGCAGCTACGCCCTCGCCGTCAAGATCGTCGACGCCATCCTCGCTGGCTCGACCATTGCGACCATCGTCGGCCTGCTGATGGGCGGTGGTCTGGGCGCGGGTGTGATCGCAGCCATCAAGTGGGCGATCAAGACCTACGGCCGCAAGAAGGCCATCGCCTGATCGACTCGGTGGTGGACGGCGCCAGTCCCCTTGTGTCGTCCACCGCCGGCCTCATCGGTGTCCGAACCTCGGTGGGAGGAATCTCGATGATCACCGCAGTACTCTCCGCTCCCGGACGGCTCCGGCGAGGATTCGCCTGGACCCGCGGCACCCGGACCGCCGTCGGGGCCGCCGGCGTCAGTTGGGCACTCGGCCTCACCACCGGCCTGCTGTCCGGGGCGGTCTTCCCGATCGCGGCCATGGCACCGGATCACCAGCCGTGGCACCTGTTCTGGCCCATTCTCACCACCAACCTGGTGGTGGCGCTCGGCATGGTCGGCGGTGTGGTCACGCTCGGCACGGCCAGCCTCGCCGGGACATTCGTGGTCGGCGCCTACACGGGAGCCACGTGGCACGCGTGCTGGTATGCCACTGGCCTGGCCGCCACCCTCGACCGGCTCGTGCCCTTCTTCCTGTTCGAGTTCGCCGGTCTCTTCTGCGCCACCGTGGCGGGTCTGCTGCCGATCTCGGAGTCTTTCACTGCCGGTCGGGTTCCGGGTTCTCGGCGCGGGCCCGAGGCGTGGCTCGTTCGCTACTTGGCAGGGATGCGGCGGGCGCTGCCCTGGGTGGTGACATCAGCGGGCCTGCTGGTGATCGCCGCCATCCTCGAAATCCTGCAAGGAGTACCCCGATGAGTCTAAACGATTCCCTGCTCGCCGCCGCACCGACCCCGAGGACCCATCACTGGATCCCACGCAGCATCCTCGCTGCGCTCAGCCTCGTGCTGGCCTTCCTGGTGGTGAACGCGCGCCGACCCCACCTGGCGTCGGTGCTGGCGGAGCAGCACCTCGGCGTGGAGCCGGGCTTCGAAGGTCTGGCGATCTCCACCGCCGTCGCCATCCTCTGGATGTCGATCGCCGTGGTCATCTTCTTGGCCCACGGATTGGCCCGCTTCGTCGATACCCGCTGGATTGGTGGCGGCGACTCGCTCACCCGGCGTCCCGCCACCATCGGCGTCCACCTCGCTGTCCTCGCCCTGCTCACCGCTGCGGCGTTCGCCAGCGAGGACATGCGTGCGCTGGCGGCCGTCCTGCCGGACATCGGCCTGCTCGCGGTACTGGTGGTAGCCGCCGGGCTCGGCTGGTGGGCCAGACGGGACGCGGGGCGTGACACCCGTCTGATCGCGGCTGCGACGGCGAGCGGCTTCGTCCTGCTCACCGCACTCGGCGCGGGGCGGTGGTTCTGATGGCCGCCGTCGCGACCCGGCCGCCGCCGCGACCCTCGTACACGCGGCTGGATCGGGTCGCGCAGTCGATCGTCGTGCTGGCCTGCGCGGTGATCCTCGCCGTGGCTGGGCACGGCATCTTCACTTGGTCGGTGCTGCCGGACTTCCCGCCTCCGGCGGCCAACGAGTCGCTCTTGCTCTTGCGCCGCGCCATCACGGCCGTGCTCGCTGTCTGCGGTGCAGTGCTGATCCCGTTCGCCGCCGGGGCACGCGCGCTGCGGATTCTGGGGGCGGGCGCCTGCCTCGTCGCCACGATCGGTCTCGTCTTCGCCGGGCAGGCCTACCGCGACCAGGCATGGGCGACCGCGCTCGACCTGGCCGCGGTGGTGGCCATATTCGCAGCGCTGATGCTGATCGCGGCGGCGCTCGCGCCCCGGCGGCAGTCATGATGCTCACCTCCACCGGAACCGGGTCTCCCGTGGGCAGAGCGCGGCCTCTGGTCGGCGTGCGCTTCGTCCTGCTCAGCCAACTACTGCTGTGGGCGAGACGGCAGTCGCTCGACCTGAGCCTGCGCGGCCTGCTCATTCTCGTGGTCTCGGCCGCATTTCTCTCCGCCGCGCTCCTGCCGGGTCTGGGCGCCGCCGTCGGCTTCCTGGCCGCGGGCGGATTCGACGACCCGGTCGTCGCGGTCGGACTGGTCCTGCTCACCGAGGCGCTGTGGAGTGCGGGTCGGCTGGTCTCGGCCGCTCCTGCATCGCGCCGGCTGGCCGTCCAGCGTCCGCCCGACCGGGCGGTGTTCGAGACGCTGGGTTGTCATCCTTCCGCGATCCGGACGGCGCTGGCCGTGGTGCCTGCCTGCACCATGGCCCTGGCCGCAGGATTGACCGGCCTCGGCGCGCTCGTCGGAGTGGCCACGTTCGTTGCCGGTCCGGGCGCAGTGAACGGCCCGGGCTGGCTCGTGGTGCTGGTCCTGCCGATCGCGACGGCCGTCGCGGAGACACGCGTGCTGTGCCTGCCGGTGCAGGCGCGCCGGCCGCGTCTGCTCGCCGCCGCAGCCGCCTTCGTCGGCGGCTGGGTGCTCGGTACGGTGGTGCTGGCCATCGGCACCGAATGGGCATGGACGGGAACTGACGAATTGGTCTTGGCGCTCGTCGAAGCCATCGGTTTGGCCATGGCCTCGGCCGCACCGTTGCTCTTGGCGGCCGCCATGGTCCTGCTGGGCGCGGGCGTCGTGGTCCGGGTACCCGAGGCCGGAGGCGTGCTGACGCCGGGTGTGGGGCTCGAGTCGGTTCAGCGACCGAACCGACGAGTCCTGAGGCTCAGCCTCCGGCGCGGCAGCAGCACAGCGATCGCCACTCACCGCCGGCTCAGTCGGGTGGTCCAGCTCGTCGGCCTGGTCGCGCTCGGGGTCGGACTGGGCCTCTTCGAGACCGTGGATCGGTTCCCCGCGGCGGCAGGGATGGGCGTCATCGCCGTGTTCTCCGCGGTGTCGATGGCCCTGGCCATCTCATCGGGCAGCGGCTTGGGCCTGCGCTGCCTGGAGGGTCCCCTGCGTTGGCTGCACGACGCCGGCCTCCCGGCTCCGCGGGTGGTCGGAACGCACCTGGCCGAGATGGCCGTTCAGTTGCTAGGGGCCATGGCCGCCGCGATCCTCGCTGCAGGCGTGCTCGCGCATTCGCCCGCGGTGGCGGCCGCAGCGGTGGCGGTGACGCTGGGTGCGGTCGCGGCCGCGTCCCTGGGCGATCTCCTGGACGCCACGCGAACCGCCCATGCGGACGGCAGCGGTGAGTCCGGCCTCCTCGGGGGGCTGGTCACCGCGCTCATCCAGGCCGCGCTCACAGCGCCGTGGGCCCTCCTGAGTTCCGCGCCCGCGACGGCACTCGTCGTCGGGTTCGGTGCCCCGATCGGCGCTCTCGTCCTGACCGCCGTGATCGCCGTGAGGAGGATTCATCCGTGACCCATACCATCAGCCTGGAGCAGGTCAGTGCGGGCTACGTCCCCGGATTGGACGTGCTGCACGATGTCAGCCTGTCCATCGGCGCGGGGTTCACCCAGCTCGTCGGCGCCAACGGCTCGGGGAAGTCGACCCTGCTTGAGGTGATGGCAGGCACGCTGCGTCCCCGAAGCGGTCGAGCCTGCCTCAACGGTGATTCGGCGCACAGTCCGGCCGCGTGGCGGTCTCGCTCGGTGTGTCGCGCCGTGGTGGCCCTGTTCCCCGGCCTCACCGTGGCCGAGCACGCGGCGCTGCTGTACTACGCCGACTCCCTTGATGTCCAACGGATCGAGCAGCGCCTGGTCGCCTATGGGCTCTCGCCCTGGTTCGACGTTCCCGTGGCTGAGTTGTCGACCGGGAACCTGCGTAAGGCGTGGATCGTGCTCGGCACTGCTGCCGAGCGGAATGTCGTGCTGCTGGACGAACCATTCACAGGGCTCGACGACTCTGGTGTCGGCGTCTTGATCGATGAGGTCATCGCATGGCAGTCCAGCGGACGCACCGTCGTACTGGTCTCGCATCAGCGCGGGGTGGGCCTCTCCCCCGACCGGGTGGTGGACGTGACTCAGCTCACTTCGGGCTCGGCAGGCCGTCATGATCACTTGTGAGCGGCTCACCAAGGTCTACCGCGGGGTGTCGCGGGTCGAGGATGTCAGCTTCGAGGCCGGGCCCGGTCACGTGGTGGGCATCGTCGGCCCGAACGGTGCGGGCAAGTCCACCACGCTTCGGATGCTGCTCGGCCTGACTCGGCCGACCCGGGGAATTGCCACAATCGACGGCCGACCGTACCGCGATCTCACGGATCCGCTGCGTACGGTCGGTGCAGCGCTCGACGAGGTGGGGATCGAGCTGGCGTTGTCGCCGCTGCGACTACTCAGGGCGCATGCACGGAGCAACCGGCTCCCGGTGGGAGAGGTCGCCGAGGTACTCGCGGCCACAGGTCTCAGCTCGGTCGCCGAGCGGCCGGTGAGGGAATTCTCGCTGGGCATGCGCAAGCGGGTCGGACTCGCTCTCGCGCTGCTGGGTCGGCCAAACCATCTGATCGTCGACGAGCCGTTGAACGGGCTGGATCCACCGAGCATCGTGTGGCTCCGGGGGCTGTTGCGGCGCCGGGCGGAGGACGGCTGTGCTGTGCTGGTGGCCAGCCACCTCCTCGCCGAGCAGGAACGGTTATGCGACCGGGTCGTCGTGATGGACTCTGGCCGGGTCGCCGGCCAGGGTGCGACCGCTGACCTGGTCAGGACGCATGCACCGATGCGAACCCGGGTGGAGGTCGCACCGGGGGACACCGCGGCGTTGGCCGAAGTCCTCCAGGGGCTCCCTGTGCTCGCCAGGACATCGACGGACCACCCGGGTGCGTGGCTCACCGGTGACCAGCGCGATGCCGTGAGCGCTCGGCTGCTCACCGGCAGAATCGCCGTCCGCGATCTCACCGTGGTGAGTTCGGGCCTCGAAGGGGTGTTCGAGCGTCTGGTGTCCGAACGGCAGGAGTTCGGGGTGAGCACGGAGAGCATCGGCGAGCGGCCTCCAGAGCGAGCGGTGGCGGGGGCGGCCTCGCGATCCGGTTCCGCACCGAGGAGGGCCGCATGACCAGGCGGATCAACGCGTGGGAGCACCGCGGACCTGGCTGGGGCGACGTCTTGGCGATGCAACTCCAGCTGCACCGCGGCCGCCGCAGTTCGCTGCTGCTTCCGCTATTGGCCGTCGTCCTGGCCTGGCTGGTCAGCTACTTCTACGCCTTGGTCGGCGTCTCGGGCGAGACGAGCCCCGACCCGACAGTGGTTCTCCAGATGGCGGCCTCCAGCGCGTCGCTCGTGCAACTGCTCGCCGTCTTCGCCGGCGTGGTCGTGGGCAGTGCCGAAGCTCGGCCCGGACTGGTTCCGGGTGGCTTGCTGGCAGTGCCGAGGCGCGGCCGGCTGGTTATTGCGAAGGTGGTGACCGCCATCTTGTGGTGGGCACCTGCGGGGCTCGTGGCAGCGGGAGGCGCGCCCCTGGCCGTCGGTGTCGTGCTGGGGACGGGCGTGGGAGCCGGGCTCGCGCCGACCGCCGTTCTGCAGCAGATGTCGTCCGCCGGGCTTGCGACAGGCCTGTCGGCGGGAATCGGTGCCGCTCTCGGTGTAGCGATCGGCTCCGCGCTCTGGGCCGCAGGCGTCGGGTTCGCCTGCTTCAGCCTCCTGCCGTTGCTGCTGGCCGGCCTCGACGGGCCGCGGCAGTACCTTCCCGGCCCCGCGCTGGCCGGGCTGGTGAGTACGGAGTGGACGTCGGTGCTGCCCGCGTTCGCAGCGTCGCTGGGCTGGGCCGTGCTCTCGGCGGGGATCGCGGTGACGCTGGTGGAGCGGCGCTCGTACTGAGCCCAGGAAGGTTCCGATCCGGTTCCATCCTCTAGGCCGGCCCGTCAACGGCACCGGTGGACTGCACCCACCAGATCTGGATGCCTGCGGCATCGAGCGAGGAACGAGTCTCCTCGAAGAGCGTCCGGTACCTGCTGAACTCCGGAAGCGCGATCACGCTGAGATACTCGGGGTGCCTGGTCCGGAGCCGCATCGCAGCAAGCACCGCCTGGCTGTACCAGTGACCCGCTTGAGTACTGGGCCGCGTCGGCTTGGATTCTCCTCGACGCCGGGGATCGGCATAGGTCGTGGTGGGGAATCCCTTGACCTCGATGCCAGCGACCTGATCGTCACGGGAAGCGACAACGTCGATGCCGTGCTCCTTCGTCGCGGTGTTCGCCTGAGAGAGCACTCGCCAGCCATGAGCCTCCAAGGCGGCTACAACGGCCGCCTGGACGTTCGCCTCGGTATGCCAAGGGGTGCTGGCGGCATCCGCCGGGGCCTCGGTCACAGCGTCCCTCGACGACCTATCGGCTCCGGAGCGCACCGGCTCGTCCCGATGCTGGATCTCGCCGCGCACCTCAAAGCCAAGACGCTCCAGGTGCCGACGAGCGGTGTGGGAGTTGAACAGAACCGGCGGCAGACCACTGGCCAGCTCAAAGGCCTGCCGAACTGGATACCAGGTCTCATTCACCCGCACGGCGTGAGTGCCCAGCGGCCGCGGCTGGACCCCAGCCAGCCGCGATTCAACCTCCGAACGAGCCAGTTCGTAGCTCCGCCCATCCAGAACGAATCGGACCACAACGTCTCGATCATCCACCGACATGCCATGAGGCTACGGCGACCGACTGACACCCCGCTGCCCGAACGTCGCCATCGAACACCGTGAGCGCCACGCGCCGCCACGCTGGAAACGATCGGCGTAGGCAACGAGGTTGTCCCAGTGCAGCTGGTAGGGCGTCGGGAGGGGACCGACCGGTCTCTACCGGCTCTACCGGTGCGGTGTGAACGATGTCGAGCAGGTGCGCTGGTGCCCGTTCTTTCTGACCGTCACGGTCACGTGGACCTTTCGATGAGGGGTCGCGCCGGAGATGTAGAACGGCACTGTCGCCTTGCCCGCGCCGTTCGACCTCCGCGAGTGCGCCGTCGAGGTGGTCTTGTAGTGCGCGACTGCGCGAACCTTCGCCCGCGCCTTCCCGGTCTTCACGTACACGCGGACGGTCGTGTACTGCTTCGGCGTCCGGTCGGAGACGTGCGCGCGGCAGGTCAGCTTGCCAGCGGCCCAACGCTTCGCCGCGAAGATAGCAGCCATAACTCGCCATCCCCCAACGGGGCAGCGTGAGAGCTGGTGTCGCCATTCAACGTCATGACACCCCGGCGCCACCTGCTCTGCTTCACCCACAACCACGCCAAGGGCCACCGGTAGCGCCCTACCTCACGAAGCGCCAGTTCGGGGTCGGCACGAAGCTCCAGACCTCCGGAGACTCGCTGGGACCTCCGGCTGGGGCTACTGGCCCGTCGTAGTACAGGTCCATGAAGCCGCTCTCTCCGTGGGTCACTGCGATTGCGACGACCCATCCCGACACGGTGACTCTCCAGTAGATGACCTCCTGGCCGTCCGAACCGACTCGCTGGAAGGTCCCGGCCGCTCCGGGCAGCCCCCGCTTCCGGAAGTCAGCGTTGTCGTACACCCCGCCGACCAGGTCGTCACGGAAGCGGCCCAGTTTACGATGCCAGCGGCGAGCGGAGGTCATGAGGGTTTGCAGCATCTTTGCTGTCTCCACGAACTCGCGGTCGTCCAGCCGTTGGTCATCGTCATCGACCTCCTGGCTTCCAGCGTTCGCCACGCCCCGCTCCGCTCTGCGACGCGCGACCTCTGCCCGCATCAGCGGCTGCGCCCAATCAACGATCGCGTCCATGAGCGACCAGGTCTTTGCCGAGTTGACCCTCGTGTCGTACGCCAGTTCCCTGCCGTGCGCGACGCCGTGCCGGGAAAGGGATCCGGCGACCTGGGTCGTCGGCACGTCAGCCCCGAAGACCTGGTGAAGCACGGTGAGGTTAGCCTCGATTGTCGCGAGCCTGAACGGATCGATCACGTCCACCGGGTTGTTCTTGGTGAAGAACTTCCGTCCGGCCACGTCCACAGCCAAGCCCTCGATCTGCGCCTGAAGGATGGGGATGGATGCGTCGTAGCTGCCCGACTCGTGGTGCTCCTTCGCCTTCCACATCAGCCGGGCGCGAGCCTTGAACAAGGGGTCGAGTTCTGGATCACCGAGGCACATGTTGCGCACCCGGTCGCATGCACGTTTCAGGAAGACAGCGCGGTCCCCCTCCCACTGTGCGGCCAAGAGTCCGTCGGCCTCATCCCCTCGGCCCGCACGAACGAGACGTACCGCCTCTCGCATCGCTTCCTGACTCATGTTCGCAATTGCCCAGCCCCGAGGGGTCAGGTGTTCGAGGGCGGCCTTCGTGGCCTCCACCAGTTCACCGGACCTCACACTGAGTGACTTCATCTCATCCCACTCCCGGGCCACGTCCACGCCGAACAATGCCACCCACTGTGGTAGGTCTGGCACCTGCTCTGCTGCCGCGATCATCCGGCGCTGCTCACCTGTTGGGTCGACAGCGTTCCACACCTGCTCTCGCAAGCTCATCGGCGTCTTCGGGGGCGTGCTCATGGCTCCGATACTGGCATGCCCTTCTGACATTCGATGCACGCACAGTAAGGCCCCCGCGCTCTCGTCGGTCATTCAACAGCGCGAGCCGCGATTGGCTTGTGGGCGACGGCCGAATCTAAGGCCCGGAGCGACGGCCGACATGGTCAGCTAATAGCGTTTTGGCCCGAGCTTGCTCGACTTTCCGGCAGACTGTCCGATGGATGCGTCGCCGCGTCGCTGCGGTCACACCCTGCTTGGCCGCAGTTCACTCGGACGACCCACCGCGACGTCGCGGTGAGCTGAGCAGACATGATCCGTCCGCATGGCTCTACTCGTCGTCGGAACCACTCCCAGCGTCTTCTGGGCCATAACGCCCGGTCGCGCGTACCACTGAGAGGCAACAAGCGATGTTCCGGAAGTTAGTCGCCCTGCTCCTCGTTCCGCTGCTCTTCGCCATAACCGCCTGCTCTGGTGCCGCGAAAGTCACGCCGGCAGACCTCTACGGGTCTTGGACTTCGGCGGACACCGACGGAACAAGGTTCGAGGCAACCATCAGTGACAGCTTGATCGAGATCAACATCGTGTCCAGTGACACCAAAGCCCTCTACTGGAAGGGGACGTTCCCCCTCGGTACTGACCTGACGGCGGACTTCACCGTGACCTCCGCCGCGG